>SKJO01000250.1 GCA_007121975.1 Nitriliruptoraceae bacterium
CGCCGTGGATGCGCTCGGAGACCAGCACCCGGCCGCGGCACAGCTCGGGGATCACCGCCGGCACGTGCACGAACGGGTGGTCGCGGTAGCGTTCGGCGAACGCCCGCTGGTACTGCGCCTCCCGGGCATAGTCCAGCTCGTCGTCGATGCGCTCGCGCAGCTCCTCGAGCAGCGGGCGGACCTCCTGGTTGGGGGAGAGCAGCCGTGCGAGCGGGGCGAACGACTCCACGTTGCGCAGATCGGCGCGGACCGCCTCGGCCACGCCTGGGTACTGCACCTTGACGACCACCTCGCGGCCGTCGGGCAGGGTCGCGGCGTGGACCTGACCGATCGAGGCGGCGGCCAGCGGCGTGGGATCGAAGTGGTCGAAGATCGCCTCTGCAGGCGCGCCGAGCTCCTCGCGCAGCACCTGGGCGATCGCCCCGGGATCGAAGGCCGGCGCGGCGTCGCGCAGCCGGGCCAGCGCGTCGTGGTAGGTGCTGCGCACCTCGGGGGGCACGTCGAGATCCACGAAGCTGAGCACCTGCCCGAGCTTCATCGCCGCGCCCTTCATGTCCCCGAGCACGGCGACCAGGTCCTCGGCGATCCGCTCGTGAGGATCGGCACCGTTCTCCGCCCCGGCCATCGTGCGCGCCCGGGCGCCGGCCAGCCCTGCGGCCCCTCGGACCCCGGTGCGGGCCAGGCGCGCGCCACGGTTCAGGCGGCCTCCGAGCGGGTTACGTGGCACGGCTGCTCCTCACGGACGGTGCTCCTGACGGTTCGTCACCGCCGCGGACGCTGGCCGGGTCACCAGGCCGCTCGCCAAGGCCGTCACTCCGCCATGTCCGCCAGGGGGTTGCCCTCCTCGCGGGCCTGGGCCAGCCGCCCGGCGAGCTCGGCACGCCGCTGCTCGTTCTGGCAGGCGCAGCCGACCTGGTAGGGGGCGTAGTGGCGCACGTCGGTGCGGTGGGTCGGGCAGGCGGCGACCTCGAGGCGGGTGATGGGCTCGGTCCGGGGCATCTGAGGGCCTCCTCGGGTCGGGTGGGGGAGTGCTACACGTTGAAGCGGAAGTGGATCACGTCGCCATCGACGACGGGATAGGTCTTGCCCTCGACACGCATCCGTCCGGCGTCGCGGGCGGCGGCCTCGGAGCCCAGCTCGTCGAGGTCGTGGTAGGAGATCACCTCGGCGCGGATGAAGCCGCGCTCGAAGTCGGTGTGGATCTCCCGGGCCGCGCGCGGGGCGCTCGACCCCGCCGGGACCGTCCAGGCACGGGTCTCCTTGGGGCCGATGGTGAAGAAGGTCAGCAGCCCGAGCAGCGCGTAAGCGCGCTCGATGAGCCGTTCGAGTCCACTGCGCTGCAGCCCGAGCGACGCGAGGTACTCGCCGCGCTCGTCGTCGGCGAGCTCGGCGAGCTCGGCCTCGACCTGCGCGCTGATCACCACCACCTCGGCGCCCTCGACCGCCGCGCGTTCACGCACCGTGCGCACGTGGTCGTTGCCCTCGGGCAGGTCGCTCTCCGCCACGTTGGCGGCGTAGACCACCGGCTTGGAGCTCAGCAGCGAGAGCTCACGCGCAAGGCGGGGCTCCAGCGGCCCCGCGAAGGTCCGGGCCGGATCTCCGGTCCCGAGGTGCGCGAGCAGGGCGGTGAGCTCGTCACGCTCCCGCACGAGGTCGCTCTCGCCGCTCTTGGCGGCCCGCTGGGCGCGCTCGAGGCGGCGCTCGACGGTCTCGAGGTCCTTGAGCACCAGCTCGGTGGCCACCACCTCGATGTCCCGCGCAGGATCCACGCTGCCGCCCACGTGCACGACGTCGTCGTCCTCGAAGCACCGGATGACGTGGGCCAGCGCGTCGACCTCCCGGATGTGGGCCAGGAACCGGTTGCCCAGACCCTCACCGCGTGACGCGCCCGCCACCAGCCCCGCGATGTCGACGAACTCGATCGCGGTGGGCAGGATCCGCTTGGACGCGGCGATCGCCCCGAGCCGGTCCAGACGCGCATCGGGGACCGGGACCACGCCGATGTTCGGATCGATGGTGCAGAACGGGAAGTTGGCCGCCTCGGCGCCCGCTTGGGACACGGCGTTGAACAGGGTGGACTTGCCCACGTTGGGCAGGCCGACCAGACCGACCTTCAGCGCCACGGGCGCAGACCTCTCTGCAGCGGGGACGACACGGTGATGGGGCCGAGCAGGCGGTGCGGGGTTCCCGGCCTCGCGGCAGGGCGGGCACACGTCCACGGCCGACCCGTCAGCGTACCGCTCCGGCCGCCGGCACCTGCGCGCCACCCGTGCCGCCCGGTTGGTGCGGCGCGCGCCGGGGGGTAGCGTCCGCAGCATGCGGCTGCTCATCGCGCGGTGCTCCGCGACCTACCAGGGACGGCTGTCCTCGACGTTGTCGTCGGCCGTCCGGCTCATCATGGTCAAGGCCGACGGGTGTGTGGCCGTCCACGCCGACGTCGGGGCCTACAAGCCACTGAACTGGATGAACGCCCCGAACTCGTTGCGCGAGGAGCCGGGACGTTGGGTGGTGACCAACCCCAAGGGTGAGCAGCTGATCATCGAACTCGAGGAGATCCTCGATGATCGCGAGGTGGCGTTGGACACCGAGCGTGGGCTCGTGCTCGACGGGGTCGAACGCGAGCTGCAGGCCCTGCTGGCCGCACACCCCGACCACCTCGAGGACGGCCTGCGGTGCGTGCAGCGCGAGTTCCGGACCGACCTCGGTCCGGTCGATCTGCTGTGCCGGGACACCGAGGGTCGGGCGGTCGCCGTGGAGATCAAGCGCATCGGCGAGCTCGACGGCGTCGAGCAGTTGACCCGCTATCTGGCGCGGTTGGAGCGCGATCCGCTGCTCTCCCCGGTGCGCGGCGTGTACGCCGCGACCACGATCACCCCCCAGGCACGGGTGCTGGCCGATTCCCGCGGCATCACCTGCGTCGAGGTGGACCTCGCCCGGCTGCGTGGCGAGGACGACGGCGAGCTGAGGTTGTTCTGATGACGCTTTCGGCCCTGCCCGACCTGCCCCCGCGACTGCGCGGTCGCCACACCTCCCTGCCCTCGGGCCGGTGGGCCGGCCGGCTGCGCGAGGATCCCGCCGACTTCGGCCCGGGCGGAGGGCGGCTGCGGCGCTGGTACTACGTGGCCGCCGGCGGCGAGCAGGCCAGCGTCGGCGCGGCCGTGGTCGACCTCGGGGTGCTGGCCGTGAGCTTCGCCTGGGCCCTGATCGGCGCGCGCACGCTGACCTGGCAGCGGCGCATCCCGCTGGGCCGGGGCGCGTGGGTCGGGGCCGTGCCCGACGGTGGGGCCGGAGCGCTGCGCCGGGGCCAGCAGGTCGTGCTGCATGCGGATGGCAGCCTGGAGCTCGACGTGCCCACCGATGCCGGACGGCTGCGCGCGTCGGTGACCACACACCACGACGTCACCCCGGCCGTGCTGGTCACCCGGACCCCCAACATCGGCTGGAACGTCACCCAGAAGTCGGCCGGGACCGCGGTCGAGGGCTGGGTGCGGGTCGGCGACGGCCCCCGTACCCCCCTGGGGATGGGCGCCTCGGGGTGGCGGGACTGGACCGCCGGGCGCCAGGACCGGGCGACCACCTGGCGTTGGGCCGCCGGGGGAGGCTGGTGCGAGAACGGCCAGCGGGTGGGGCTCAACGCCTCGACCGGGATGAACGGTCGGGAGCTCGGCGAGGACGTCGTGTGGTGGGAGGGGATCCCCTACGGGCTGTCGGTCGCGCACCTCCGGCCGGCGGACGAACTCGACGCCGAGGGGGCCTGGGACGTCGGCGGCCCCGGATGGTCGCTGCACCTCGACCCGGCCGGATTCCGCTCCGAGGACCTGCGCATCGGTCCGCTGGTCAGCCGCTACGTGCAGCCCATCGGCCGGTTCGAGGGCACCCTGCCCGGCCCGGAGGGCACCGCCCGCCGGGTCTGGCTGTCGGGGGTCACCGAGGACCACGAGGCGAAGTGGTGAGCGCCGCCTGCACCGCGGCGCTGGTCGAGGCGTCGCCCACCGTGCGTGCGTGGGGGCCGGCGAACCAGGCCACGTCCGGCGACTCACCGGGGCCCGGCAGCGGCGTCACCCCGCGCCCGGCCAGCAGCAGGTAGCGCAGGTCGAGATGCACGTGGCCGCGCGGGCCCTCGTGCACGTCGACGTGCACCAGGGTGGGTCCGGACCCCGGGTGGGTGGTGTCGACGCCGGTCTCCTCGACGATCTCACGACGCGCAGCGACCGCCGGGTGCTCGCCGGGGTCGAGATGCCCCCCGGGCTGCATCCAGCGGCGCAGGCGCTTGTGCCGGTGCAGCAGGACCCGGGCGTCGGGGTCGACCACGATCGCCGAACCGGTCACGTGCGTCGGATCGGCGTGCTCGTCGAACGGGGCGGGCAGCCAGTCGAGCAGCCGCAGTGTGCGCCGGCACGACCACTGCTCACGGTCTGAGCCGGGCTGGTGGGCCGCCACCTCGGCCCGCACCTGCGCGCACAGCTCGCTCGACCAGCGGCCCGCGGCGATGTTCATGGCCGTGCTCCGAGACCGAGCGCGTCGGCCAGACCCACCCGGCGCAGCTTGCCGGTGACGGTCCGGGGCAACTCGTCGACCACCAGCACCTGCTTGGGCAGCTTGGCCCGTGAGA
>SKJO01000431.1 GCA_007121975.1 Nitriliruptoraceae bacterium
ACCTGCACCGGGCGCGGTGGGCCGAGGTGGACCTGCACCGGGCGCGGTGGGCCGAGTCGTCCTTCGCGCGGGCGCGCTGGGCCGAGGTGCACCTGACGCGGGCGCGGTGGGCCGAGGCCGACTGGGCACGGGCCCGCTGGGCGGCGTTCGGTGATGGCGAGGTGTGGATGCGGGCGCGGTGGGCCACCACGGGTTGGGCCCCCGCCAGCCCGTGACCCGTCGGGTCCTCACGCTCAGCCTCGTCCTCGGGCTGCTGGTCGCGGCCGGACTGGTGCTGCTCACCCGGGAGACGGGCTGGCTGGGTGGGGATGCCGGGGTGGGCTGGTTGCTGGGCTACGCCCTGGTGATCGCCGGCCTGGACCGACTCCCGCCGATCTTCGTCGAGCACCGGCGGCACGCGACCTGGCTGACCCCCGCGGACGTTGCCATCCCGCTCGGGCTGGTCGTGCTCGGGCCGCTGGCCTTCATCGGTGCCTCGATGCTCGCTGAGGTGCTGCTGACCGTTCGGCTGCGCACCCCACCGATCAAGAACCTGTTCAACCTGATCAGCATGCTCGGCGGCTTCGTGGCGGCGGCGGTGGTCTTCGCCGCCGTCGCCACCGATCGGGCCAGCGATCCCCGCACCTGGCTGGCGGCCGGTCTCGCACTCGGTGCCTGCGCGGCCTGGGATGTGGTGGCGACCTCTGCGGTGCTGTCGATCGTCGAGGAGGAACGCTGGCGGGAGCAGTTGCGGGTCATCGCCCCGCCGATCCTGCTCGGTTCGCTGGTCGCGACCGGGTTCGGCCTCACCGCGCTGCTGCTGTGGATCCAGCACCCGCTGACCCTGCTGCTGCTCATCCCGGTGCTCGGCATGCTCTACCTCAGCAGTCGCAGCATCGCCCAGCAGACCAGCGAGCGGCAGCGCTTCGAGTCGCTGTACCACGCGTCCTCGACGCTGACCCGGCTCGTGTCGCTGCCCCGCATGCTGGGGCTGATCGCCGCCGAGGCGCGGGGCTTCGTGACCGGATCGGTGGCGGTGTGCTGGCTCGTGCGCGACGACGGCACCTGGTCGGGTCGGCTCGTCGACGATGACGGCGACCGCCCACTCGACACCGCGGCGTACGCGGCGCTGGCCGCCCGGATCCCGACGGTGAGCGGGACGCCGTCCTGCGACGATGATGACGATGAGGGCGGTGGTGAACGCGTCGAGCGTCTGGCCGGCTACCACGCCGTGGAAGCATCCGACCGGGGGCTGCGTGCGGTCGGCCTGCCGGACTGCCAGAGTCTGGTCTGGTCCTTCGGCCGCGCCGAGCCGGTCGGATCGTTGGTGCTGGTCGTGCTCCGTGACCTGCCCCCCGACGGGCAGGATGCGCGCCGTGGCGGGGTGCTCGGGGCCTTCGCCGCGCACGCCGGCAGTGTGGTCGCCAACGTCGAACTCCACGAGGAGGTCCGGCGCGCGCTGGCCAGTGAGGTCGAGCGCAACCGCGAGAAGAGTGAGTTCGTGGCGGCCGTGTCCCATGAGCTACGCACCCCGCTGGCGGCGATGCTCGGGTCGGTGCAGACGATCCGCCGGCTGTCGGGCCGGCTGTCGCCGACGGACACCGATCGCATGGTGCAGATCGCGCTGGCCGAGGGGGCTCGACTCCAGCGGCTCATCGAGGACCTGCTGCTCGTCGCCGCCCGCGAACACCGGCACCTGCGGGTCGACGCGACCCGGGTCGCACTCGACGAACTGCTGGCCACGGTCGACGACGAACTCTCGGTGCGTACGCAGGGCCGGATGGTCGTGCGGGTCGGTCCGCACCTCGGGGCGGTGAGCACCGATCGGGACAAGCTGCAGCGCATCATCGGCAACCTGGTGGACAACGCCGTCAAGTACGCCCCGGACGGTCCGATCGAGGTGGCGGCCGCTCCGGGCGAGGACGGCGTGGTGATCACGGTGTCGGACCACGGTCCGGGAATCCCGGTGCAGGACCGCCAGCGGGTGTTCGAGCGCTTCGTGCAGCTCGACCAGTCCTCCACGCGTCGGCGTGGGGGGACCGGCCTCGGCCTGTACCTGTCGCGGGAGCTCGCCGCCCTCATCGGCGGCAGCCTCGAGGTGGGTGATGCGCCCGGCGGCGGGGCACGGTTCGTGCTCAAGGTGCCCGCATCGGCGGTCGATGCAGGGGGTGTCGGCACCCCCGGCCCGCTGACCGCGGTCCGGAAGCGGCCGGCGCATCTGACCAGCGATCAGGGATGAGCGACGAGCGCGCCAGGGAGGTCGAGGACGGGGAACGGGGACCACGTCCGACGAGGAGCCGCCAGGATGACGCAACGCACCGTGACCCGGGTGTTCGTGGTCGACGACGACCCCCACCTGCTCGAGCTCCTCGCCCTGAACCTGCGGGCCGACGGTCTCGAGGTGGAGGCCTTCGACCACGGCCTCGACGTGTGTGAGCGGGCGGCGATCGAGGCGCCCGACGTGATCGTGCTCGACGTGATGCTGCCGGACCGCGATGGTCTGAGCGTGCTGCGCGAGCTCAAGCACGATCCCGACACCCGCGACATCCCGGTGGTGCTGCTCACCGCCAAGGCCACCGACGAGGAGGTCTGGGCGGGGTGGTCGGCAGGCGCGGACTACTACATCACCAAGCCCTTCGAGCTCGACGAGCTGCTGCGCTTCATCGATCGTCTCGGGCGCTACACGTAGCCGGATCCGTTATCGTCCTGGCGTCCATGACAGGCGACCAGGAGTTTCGGGCATGAGCAGCGCTCCACCACCCCCGCCTCCACGACCGGCCGCGCGCAGCCTGCAGGTCAGCGACCACACCCTGCTGGTGTGCGATGGCACCCTGCTGTACGTCTTCACCCGCCGGCAGTCGGCGTCGGTGCTCCCGGTTTCGGGCCTCACCGGGGTGCAGTGGATGCGGCGTTCGATGGCGATCCGCAACCGCTTCGCGACCGACGTGATGGTCGACGTCG
This sequence comes from Nitriliruptoraceae bacterium, assembly GCA_007121975.1. Taxonomy (GTDB): domain Bacteria; phylum Actinomycetota; class Nitriliruptoria; order Nitriliruptorales; family Nitriliruptoraceae; genus SKJO01. The sequence goes on from SKJO01000431.1 coordinate 2,941, forward strand.
ACAAGGAGCAACTCGACGACGCCCGGGCGTTCGGCGACTGGCTGGTGTCGCTTGCCCCGCCGGGAGCAGGGTGACCTCGCGGACGGCCGAGGTCAGCCCAGGTGCTGCGCGAGGAACCCGAGCCGCTGACGGTCGTGGTGCACCCCACCTCCGTCGTGCCCGTCGAACGGGTAGACGCTGAGGTGTGACGCACCGCCGTAGTGGTGGTGCGCCGCGAACACCGTCGAGGGTGGGCACACCGCGTCGGCGAGTCCGACCGAGATCAGGGCGGGCGCGGTGGCGCGCTTGGCATGGTTCACGACGTCGAGGTAGGACAGGGTCGTGAGCGCGGCGTCGACCTCGTCGCGGTGGGTACGGCAGTACCCGGTGAGCTCGGCGTAGGGCTGCTCATCGGTGACCTCGATGGCCCGCCGGAAGTGGGCGAGGAACGGCACGCCCGCAAGCACGGCCGCGGGACGCTCGGCGAGGTGCGAGGCGGCCAGCGCCAGGCCCCCGCCCTGGCTGATGCCCACCACCGCGACCCGCTCCGGGTCGATGCGCGGGTGGGTCCGCACGGCGTCGACGGCGCGGGCTGCGTCGATGAACAGGCGGGTGTAGTACGCCGTGGACGGCGCGCCGATGCCGCGGGTCAGGTAGCCGGGTGCCGCGGGACTGCCCGGATCGCCCGGGTCGGCGGTCGCGCCGACGTGCGAGCTCGACCCCTGCCCGCGGGTGTCCATGACCAGATGGGCGTAGCCGGCGGCGGAGAACAGCAACCGCTCGTGGGGGAGCCCACGGCCACCGCCGTAGGAGGCGTACTCGACCACGGTCGGCAGCGCCCCTTCGGCGTGCCGGGGCAGCAGCAGCCAACCGCGGATGGGTGCACCGCCGTGGCCGGGGAAGCGGACATCGTGGACCTCGACGGTGTGCAGTCCGGCCTCGACGGGCTCGAAGTGCACCTCGAGCGGGTGCTCGCGGGCCGCGGCGAGCTGTCCGGCCCAGAACGTGTCGAAGTCGTCGGGTTCAGCGACCTCGGGGCGGTAGCGCTCGAGCTGCTCGAGAGGGAGATCGACGTGCACGGGGTACCTCCGTCGGGTTCAGTGGCCCGGCTCGCGGGCGACGGGTCGCAGCGGGTCCAGACCCACCGCTCGCAGCAGGTCGACCGTCTCGGCCAGCGGGAGCCCGATGACGTTGGTGTCCGATCCGTCGATGCGCGCGATGAGCGCCGCCCCCGCCCCCTGCAGCGCATAGGCGCCCGCCTTGTCGTCGGGCTCGCCGGTGTCGAGGTACCAGGCCACCTCGGCCTCGCTCAGCAACCGCACGTGCACCGTCGTCGACACCAGGGCCTCGTGTCGTTCGTCGCCACGTCGTACGGCGACGGCGGTGAGGACCTCGTGGCGGCGTCCCGCAAGGGCGCGGAGCATGCCGGCGGCTTCGGTTCGGTCCGCGGGCTTGCCCAGCGCCCGGGCGCCGAGCACCACCGCGGTGTCGGCGGCCAGCACCACCTCGTCGTCCGAGGTGGTGACCGCAGCGGCCTTGCCCGCGGCCAGGCGCCGGACCAGTGCCGCAGCCTCCTCGCCGGGCTGCGGGCTCTCGTCGATGTCGGCGGGACGAACTTCCGGGCGCAGGCCGAGCCGGGCCAGCAGCGCAGCCCGGCGCGGACTCGCCGACGCGAGCACGAGGCGCGCGGGCG
>SKJO01000488.1 GCA_007121975.1 Nitriliruptoraceae bacterium
CCATCCGCTGCCCCCGCCACCGACGCAGACCCCGCAGTGGGCGACCACCGACCGGGTTTGCGGTGGCCACCCACCGGATGACGTGTTCGTGGACGTGGACGACGCGACGGTCCGGGCCGACGTGGGATGCCTCGCCGCTCTGGGGATCGTGCGCGGGGTCACGCCGTCCCGGTACGTGCCCGAGCGCGCCATCACCCGGGGCCAGGCCGCCACGCTGGTCGTCGGGGCCCTGCAGCAGGCCGGCACCGAGCTGCCGTCGTCCCCTGGCAGGTCGCTGATCGATGTTCGCGACGGCACGACGCACGCGGCGGCGATCCGCCGGCTGCACGCCGCCGGGATCGTCACCGGGTTCACCGACGGGCGGTTCCGCCCCTCCGCCACGATCAGCCGCGGGCAGATGGCCACGGTGCTCGTCCGCGCCTACGAGTACCACACCGGCACGCCGATGAGCTATGCGCCGGTCGACTGGTTCTCCGATGACGACGCCAGCGTCCACGAGCGTGCGGTCGGACAGGTCGCCGGCGCCGGGTGGGATCCGGGAACTCCCGGCGAGTTCCACGCCGCACGTCCGGTGCTGCGCCGCGAGGTCGCGCAGCAGCTCGCCCGCTGGCTCGATCGCGCGGCCCGCCATCCGACCGATCCGCTGGTCCGGGACTGAAGCGACCCACCGCGCTCGTCCGCCGAGCCGCGCGGTGTCCGCGGGGTTACCCTCGCCCCGATCGTGCCGACCGGCGGGGCGCGACGCCGCACGCGTGACGCCCCGACCGCGAGGGCCGCAGTGCACGATCCGTGTCCCCGGTGCCCCGTCTGTCGAGCCCGCCCGTGCCTGTTGATCTTCAGCCGCTCGAACCGGGCCGCACCGGCCAGGCCTCTGACTGGGTGGCGGCCGTGGACCTCTACCGCACCGCCTTCTCCCGCCCCCCCTACCGCGAGGCGATCTCCGCGGCGGACGCCGAGGCGGCGCTGACCGGGCTGCTGCGACGCGGTGGCGAGGTGCTGCTCGCCCACGACGGCGACGAGGTGGTCGCGCTGGCCGGCGGCGAGCCGCGTGAGCCCGGCCGCTACCACCTCGACCAGCTCGCCGTGCACCCGGATCGGCAGGGAGCCGGGCTCGGTCGGCGGCTGCTGACCGCGCTGCTCGACCACCCGCCGGTGCGCGAGGCGGCGTGCGTCGAGGTGTGGACCAAGGCCGACAACCACCCCGCGCTGGGCCTGTACCAGGCGAACGGTTTCGTTCCCGACGGGGCCGCCGTCGTGGTCCCGCGCACCGATCTCGAGGGGCGCAGCCGGCTGCACCGCAGCGTGCGCCTGACCCGACCCGGACCCGCCACCGCCTCCCCGTGCGCGGATCCCGACCGGCTGCACCGGGTGGCGGTCACCTACCCGTCGGGCAACGCGACCGCGGTCGTGTTCGACCAGCACCGGCTCGATGAGGACCGGGCGACCCTCAATCGACGGCTGATCCGGGGACTGGCCGCCGCACATCCGGACCTCCCGGGCATCGAGCAGTGCTGCTTCGTGACCGAGCCCTCCGACCCGCGCGCCATCGCCCGCATGGAGATGTTCGGCGGGGAGTTCTGCGGCAACGCCGCACGCAGCGTCGTGCACCTGGCCACCCGCGGCCGGCCGATGCGCGGCTGGCTCGAGGCCAGCGGGGTCCGCGACCCGCTCGCCTTCGAGGTCGACGAGTCCGGGGTCCGCCTGAACCTGCCGCTGCCCGAGGACGCCGAGGTGGTGCGTCCCACCTCGCACGGCGTGCTGGTGGGCCTGGAGGGGATCACCCACCTGGTGGTGGCCGGCGACGAGCTGCCGGGTGACGCGGCCCGCCGCGCGCTGCTCGACGAGCTGCGCGACGGCCCCGACGCGGGGGGGCGCGACCCGCTGCTCGAGCAGGGGGCGCTGGGGGTGACCTGCTGGCAGCCCGACGCCACGCAGGCGGCGTTCTCGGTGTGGGTCGACGAGGTCGACACGGTGTTCGACGAGACGGCCTGTGGCAGTGGCACCGGCGCGATCGCGGTGGCGTTGGCCCACCAGCGCCGGGCACCCGTCGAGGTCGACGTGGGTCAACCCTCGGGCCGGATCATCCGGGCCGGCGCCCACTATGCTGGTGCGGTTGGCCGCGTCGCCGAGGCCTGGATCGCCGGCGAGGTCGAGGTCCGGTACGACGGTGAGGTGATGCTGCGATGAACGAGACCCGCACGACGGTCTACGAGTTGCTGGCCGACAAGATGCTCGACTTCCGCGACTACCTCGACATCGCCGTCGACGCCCACGAGGACGAGGCCCCGTTCCTGCCGGTGCGCCCCTCGCCGGTGCTCAACGTCGACCACCAGAACCAGGACATGATCCCCTACACCGGCGAGAAGATCCTGCTGCGCGAGACCGTGCTCGATCGGCTGTTCTGGGCCGGGCAGGAGCTGCGCAACCACGATCCGGCCTTCCGGCTCGAGCTGGTCTACGGCTACCGCACCCTCGAGGTCCAACAGCAGCTGTTCGAGGCCGCCAAGGCCGAGCTCGCCCCCCACTTCGACGACGAGGAGCGCCTGCTCAGCGCCACCCACCGCAAGATCGCCGTGCCTGAGGTCTCGGGCCATCCGACCGGCGGCGCGGTGGATGTGCACATCCTGCGCGACGGCGAGCCGGTCGACATGGGCACCTCGGTGTGGGACTTCTCCGACGACTCGTTCACCTTCTCCCCGTTCATCAGCGCCGAGTCGTGGTCAAACCGCCAGCTGCTGCGCCGGGTGATGATCTCGGCCGGCTTTGCGCCCTTCGACGGCGAGTGGTGGCACTTCTCCTACGGCGACAAGGAGTGGGCCGCCTACTACAACAAGCCGCGGGCACTGTTTTCCCAAGTCGGGCACCGCTCGCTAGACTCTCGACCCGACCTGGCGGGCATACTCTCGAAGCCTGTCTGAGCCTGCCACGAGTCCGTGGCAGCACGAGCCGGGATAGCTCAGTGGTAGAGCACCTGATTGTGGATCAGGTGGCACGGGTTCAATTCCCGTTCCCGGTACCACCACGCGTACGCCGGACCTCCGGCAAGGGTTCGATCAGCATCGAGGAAGCATGAGTCGGCTCGTCCGTCCGCAAACCCTGCGCGGCTTCCGGGACGTGCTTCCCGCGGAGATGTCGCTGCAGAACGAGCTCGTGCGCCGCATCCGCGCGGTCTACGAGCACTACGGCTACGTCCCGCTCGACACCCCGGTCATGGAGCTGCTGCCGACCCTGGTCGGCTCGGGGGGCGAGGAGGCCGACGCGCAGATCTTCCAGCTGCTCAACCCCGAGCAGCAGACGGTGGGCCTGCGCTTCGACCTGACCGTGCCCTTCGCGCGCATCATCGCCCAGTACACCCCCGATCCGATCAAGCTGCCCTTCCGGCGCTACCACCTCGGACCGGTGTTCCGGGCCGACGACCCGCAGCCCGAGCAGGGCCGCTTCCGCCAGTTCACCCAGGTCGACATCGACGTGGCCGGCACCGAGTCGATCGCCGCCGATGCCGAGATCGTCGCGGTGATGGTCGACGCGTTCGCCGCCCTCGACCTGCCGCGCGGCGATGCCGACCCGCCCTTCTATCTGCGGGTGAACAACCGCAAGCTCGTCGATGCGTTCCTCGCCGGGGTCGGCATCATCGAGCCCGAGCGCTGCGCCCACGTGCTGCGGGTGCTCGACAAGAGCGACCGCATCACCGACCGCCAGCTCGCCGAGGAGCTGCGCGACGGCCGCTACGACCGCTCGGGCGACTTCATCCCCGGGGTGGGGCTGACCGGCGGGGTGGTCGACGCGCTGCTCGACTTCGTGGCCGTGACCGGTGCCACCCGTGCCGAGGTGGTGACCGCGCTCTCGCAGCGCATCGCCCCGAGCGAGCTCAGCGAGGCGGCGCTGGCCGAGGCCACCGAGCTCAGCGCCCACCTCGAGGCGCTCGGTGTCGCCGAGGAGTCCGCCCGCTTCGATCCGAGCCTGGCCCGCGGGCTGGCGTACTACACCGGCACCGTCTACGAGGGCACGCTGGTCGGCGGCGGAGTGGGCTCGGTGGTCGGCGGCGGACGCTACGACGGGCTGGTCAGTCGCTTCCTCGACGAGGCCGTGCCGATGGTGGGAGCCTCCATCGGCCTGGACCGCCTCGTCACCGGCCTGCGCAACCTCGACGTCGATCTGGGTACCGGCGCCGACCGGGTGCAGGTGCTCGTGCTCGTCATGCCGGGGGTGGACGCCGCGGTGTCGTCGGGCATCGCCGCCCAGCTGCGTGCCGAGGGCATCGGCGCGGAGCTGTACGTCGGCAAGGACCAGGGCAAGGTCGGGCGCCAGCTGTCGTACGCCAACAGCCTGGGCTACCGGGCGGCGGTGATGGTCGGGCGCAAGGAGCTCGACGCCGGGCAGGTCACGGTCAAGGACCTGCGCGCGGGCAGCGAACAGCGCGCCGACATCGCCGACCGCGAGGCCTACCGCCAGGCGGGACAGACCGGGCAGTTCAGCTGCACCCGTGAGCAGCTGCCGGCGGCGGTGCAGGAGCTGCTCGACGACGGTGACTCCGGACGATGAGCGACACCGTCGTCACCCTCGGGATCCCCAAGGGCAGCCTCCAGGAGTCGACGCTGGCCGCCTTCG
>SKJO01000238.1 GCA_007121975.1 Nitriliruptoraceae bacterium
ACCGGTGGTGACCACGTCCGCGCCCGACCCCCCGTACTCGACCGGGACCGGCAGGCCAGCCAGCCCGAAGCCCGCCACCTGCTTCCAGATGTCCCAGTCCCACTGCCCGGCACGGTCACGTTCGACCACGCCCGGCTCGACGTGCTCCTTGGCGAAGTCCCGGACGGAGGCGGCGAAGGCCTCCTGTTCCTCGGTCAGGCGGAAGTCCACGGTTGCGCTCCCTCGGCGGCTGGGCACGATCCGTCACTCGGGACCGCGCGCTCGCTGAATCGTGCCAGAGACTCACCCGGAACGACAAGACGAAGAACGTTCCACTACAACATCGAGGCGGGACGCGCCGCCTGGCGCCGCGCGATCGGCCCCGCGATCGGCCTCGAGGCAGCGAGGTGCTCAGACCACCCGCGCACCGCGCGCATCATCGAGCATCGCGCGCAGCGCCTCGCGCCGAACAGCGCCTGCCCGGCGGGCCACGACCCGGCCGTGCGGATCGAGCACCACCAGCGTCGGCACCCGCAGGACCCGCAGACGCTGGGCGAGGTCGAGGTGGGTCGCGGCGTCCACCTCGGCCCAGCGCAGCCGTCGGCCCGACGCGGCGAGCTGCGGGCGGAGCTCGTCGAGCTGCGCCTTGACCTGCGCGCACGCGGAGCAGCCACCGCCGCTGAACAGCAGCGCGCCCACGTCCGCGCCGTCGAGGTCGAGCCCGACCACCGCGAGCTGTTCCGGTGCCACCTCGACGTCTTGGCCACGTCGCGCTCGCTCGAGGCGGTCGGTCCGCGACGAGCGGTCGGTCCGCGACGAGCGGTCGGTCCGCGACGAGCGGTCGGCGTCGGCGCCGGCGCCGGCACCAGCCTTCCCAAACCGCGTCCGCACCCGCTGGGCGACGACGAACAGCTCGCAGCCGATGCACAATCCGGTGGTCGCCAGTAGCGCGGACAGCGCCAGCACGGCCCCGGCCGCGACCCACCCGGCGGTGGTTGCCCCCGCCAGGTGCAGCACCAGCGCGATGGTGGTGACCACCAGCCCGCAGGCCTGCGCGAACCTCGGTCCGGCGGCGGGCTCGGTCGCCGGCGGCGGGCCGAGGTGCCCGCGCCGCTTCAACGCGCGGAACACCCGGCCGTACGGGGACCAGGCGAGCCCGGCGATCGCCGACAGCGCGAACGCGGCCCACTGCCAGGTCAGCAGCGCAAGCCCCACGCTGCCCTGCACGATCACCGCGGTCGCCAGGACCGCGGTCGTCACGGCGGCTGCGAACCGGGGGCCGCGCACGTCGACGACCGGCCTGCCGTTCGCATCGGTGGCCAGCGGTGCCGGAGTCAGGCGCGCCAACGGCCCCGATACCGGTGCCGATACCGGTGCCGATACCGGCCCCGAGGCGCGACGCTTGCGGGGTGTGGACGGCGGTGTCGAGGGCATCGACGACTCCTCGAGGTGGCGGTGGGCCGACGTGGCGGGCCAACGGCGTGCGGAGCCGACAGGATGGGGGCTCGGTCGAGGCTCCGGGTCATCCGATCGGGAGAACGGGGGGAACCGGTCGCCACGGACCACGCTCAGCAGCTGGTGGTCAGCGTCACGTCGTGGGTGAGGATCAGTGCGGCGAGCTCCGTCTCGGCGACCGGCTCGATGCCGGCGACCAGCGCCGCCGGCTCGATGCCACGGGCGATGAGATCCTCGCGCACGGCGTGGACCCGCACACCCGACGCGATCAGCCCCCGCAGGTCCAGCCCCGGTTCCGCGGCGGGGACCGCCATCCCGCTCAGCGTGGTCCCCTCGCAGCACACGCCGTCGATCCCGAGCTCGACCCCGCGGTCCTTGAGCACCACGGTCAGGTCGATCTCGTCCGCGATCGCGAAACTGGTGGCGTCCAACGCCGGGTCGACCGGCCGGGCCGCGCCCGCATCCGCGCCACGCACGATCGACAGCACCCGGGGGTGGCGGGTCGTCATCCGCTCACCCCCAGCACCACGTCCGACTCGCGGATCAGCCGCCACAGGTCGCCGCCGTCGCCCAACCGAACCCCCGGCACCTGCGTCGAGGTGCGAGGGTCACCGCGGTCGACGATCCACGTCGCACCGCCGTTGGGGGCATCGGCACCGACCAGTCCCTGCACGTACACGCTGGTCGGGCAGCCGTCCGCGCCGATGCGCACCGCCCCGCCGTAGGCGTACACCGCCACCACATCGCCGCGGCGCAGCGCCGCCTCCGCGAGCCGCAGGGCCGCGATCGTGGCCCCGTCGGTCGCGGCGGTCCCGATCACGACCAGCACCCGGCGCGCCGCCACCTCGACGTCGGCGCTCACAACCACACGCTCCGCTCGGCGCCGAGCAGCCCCGCGACCTCGTCCACGGTGGTCTCGGCGACCCCGTCGATCGGGTGAACGCCGCGCCGGTCGCGCGCCCTGCGTTCCACGAGCACCTCCACCCCGGCATCGAGGGCTCCCACCAGCTCCTCGAGGTCGCGGTGGCCAAGCCGGGTGAGCGTCACGGCGTCCTCGAACAGCACCAGCGTGACGACCTCGCCGGTGCGGGCGAGGTCCGCCGCGATGCGCACCGGGTGGGTCCCGTCGCCGGCGCCGAGCGGGTCGCGGGCGGTGATGATCACGGTGCTCATCGCCCGGTCGCCTTGCGCAGCAGGATGCGCACGCCGGCACGCCCCTTGACGTCACGTACCCGGGCGACGTCGACCACCTGGTGGCCGGCACGGTCGGCCCACCGGGCGTAGGCGGCCGGGGACCCGGGGCCGTCGGTGAGGACCTCGAGGTGGTCGCCGGGCCGCAGGTCGACCATCGTGCGCATGGCCTGCACCACCCCACGCTGGTAGGTCTCGGTCCGGGCGTCGACGGTGGCGACGGCACTGGGCATCCCCCCGATGCCGGCCTCGTCGAGTTCCGCGTGAACCCGGCCGCCACGGGCATCCACCCGTGCCGGGGCACCCGCGGCGGCCAACGCGCCGCGCAGGAACCCCACCGCGAGCGCGTCGCCCACGGCACCATCCACCTCGCCGACCAGCCGCAGCCCGACCTCGAGCCCTTCCACCACGATCCGGTCGCTGCTCGGGTCGTAGGCTCCCAGCCGGACCTCGGGGAAGGCGGCGCGCAGCGCTTCCACCGCGATGACGGCGGCGGCCTGGAAGTCGCGGCTGTCGGCGCGGCCGGCGCTGGCGGCAACCAGCTTGCGGCCCTGCTCCTCGGCGAGCAGGGCGAGCTTCTCGGTGTGCTCGCTCAAGCCCGCGATCAACTGCACGATGGTGTGCACCGCAAGTTGGCTGCCCGGTGGGATCTGCAGGTCACGGGTCGGCGCCGCCTGCTCCCGGGCGACATAGACCTTGGCGGGACGCCCACCAGCCCGGTGCTTGCGGCTGCCGGTGATGACCAGCCCAGCCTCGGCAAGCTGGTCGAGGTGGTTGCGGGCGACGTTGGGGTGCAGTCCGAAGCTCTCGGCGACCTCCTTGGCCGACAGCGGGCTGCCCTCGGTGCGCAGGCGGCGGTAGATCCCCGCCCGGGTCGGTACCGAGAGTGCACGGGTGACCGCATCGTCGCCACCGGGCGGGGCGAGCGCGCTCAGGGCGACCGAGGACACAGCGGGCTCCGGGGGGCGGTTCGGGCGGGGGCGGTACGGGCGGGGGCGGACGAGACAGAGGGTTTCCCCGGTTCGCACCTGCCAGGTCGCGCAGGATGTCGTGCAGCCCGCCGAACCCGCACGCCCAACAGGGTAAACCATGCAAACATCGATCCGTCACGCGGCTTCCCGTCCCCGGTTGCGTGACTCCCGACACCGGGCCCGGCACCAGACCGCCGGCACCAGACCGCCGGCACCAGACCGCCGGCACCAGACCGCCGGCACCAGACCGCCGTCACCAGACCTCATGACGCGCGGGGAATCGACCGCTGCGGCCGACCTCGACGATCGCCCGGCCGAGGACGTCGACGAAGTCGGGGCGCAGGCCGTCCTCGGCGTGTCCGAACCCGACCGACTCACGCCAGAGGACCGCAGCGGGCCCCGCGGCGGCGTGCAGCTGTTCGGCGTCACCCATCGGGAAGTACGCATCGTCCTGCCCGTGGACCACCAGCAGCGGCCTTCGCAGCCGCTGCGCGAGGTGCACCGGATGAGGTGGGGCCTGCCAGTGACGGGGATCGACCAGTCCGACCCCGAGCACCAGGCGCAGCAGGTGGCGCCGCAGTGGCCGTCGCCAGGCCGCTTCGAGCCGGGCGAGGGCAGGCGTCGCCGCCCGGTCCCGGAACCACGCCGGGCCAGAGACGGCGACCAGGGCCGCCACCGGTGCCCCCTGCACGGCCGCATGGAGCACGGCCGTCGCCCCCATCGACACCCCCACCGCGACCACGCGCGGATGGCCCATCGCCCGCAGCCAGGCAACCCCGGCGGCGACGTCCAGGGCCTCGTGCTGCCCCCAGGTGCAACGCCCGCCGGACCGACCGTGGCCCCGCAGATCCAGGCTCAGCACCGGCACCCGGGCCGCCAGTGCATCGGCGAGCCGCGCGTACGCGGGCTTGCGCCGGTTGGCCGCGAAGCCGTGGGCGAGCAGCACGGCGACCCGGGCGTGCGCGGGCCCCGGCAGGTAGGAGGCGGCCAGCGCGGTG
>SKJO01000022.1 GCA_007121975.1 Nitriliruptoraceae bacterium
AAAACGCGAAAACGGCCTGCTACAGGTACGTAGCGGGCCGTTCTCGTCAAGCGCGCTGGGAGGGATTCGAACCCCCGGCCTTCTGATCCGTAGTCAGGTGCTCTATCCAGACTGAGCTACCAGCGCAGGTCTTCAGTTGTCCGCGGAGGCTGAGGGATTTGAACCCTCGAGGGCCTGATAGACCCAACGGGATTAGCAATCCCTCGCCATAGACCAGACTAGGCGAAGCCTCCAGGCGCCCGCACGACCGTTTCGCCGCGCAGTCGGGGAGAGCGTAGCAGCCGTTCGAGCCGTTGGTTGCCGCGGCCCGCGCAGCCGGCCCCTACCCTCCTGGCGTGCATCCCTACGCCCACCGCCTCATCCACCGCGTCCCTCCCCGGCTGCGCCCGGCGGCGACGCTGACCGCGCGGACCGTGGACGGAGCGGTCACCGACCGTCTGCCCGGCCTGGCGGCAGAGATCGCGTTCTGGTCCCTGGTGTCCCTGCCCGCCCTGGCGATCGCCGCTCTGGCCACGACCACGCTGGTGCTGGATCAGGACGGAGGGCAGCTGCGCGACCAGGTCCTCGAGGCCGCGCTCGACGTCGCGGCGATCGCGCTGACGCCCGAGGCGATCGACAGCGCAGCCCGGCCGGCGCTCGAGTTGCTGCTCGACACCAGCGGCGCCGGCGTGGTCTCCTTCGCCTTCCTGGTCGCGGTCTGGACGGCATCGCGTGCCGTGCGGGTCCTGCTCACCACCTTGGCGCTGACCTACGACCGCGCCTACCTGCGTTCGCCGTTGAAGACCCGGCTGGTCGGGGTGGCGATCACGTTGGTCGGGCTGGTGATCGCCGCGATCCTGGCGCCGCTGCTGCTGGCCGGACCCGGCTTCGGCGCCACGCTGGTGGAGTGGATCGGACGGGACCCGATCGGTCTGGCCGAGCTGTGGCGCGTGGCCTACTGGCCGGCGACGGTGCTGTCGGCCACGCTGGCGATCGCGCTGCTGTTCCACCTCGGCGTTCCCGGCCACACCCCCTGGCGGCGAGACCTCCCCGGCGCGGCGCTGACCACCGCCGTGTGGCTGCTGGGCAGCGTGGCGCTGCGCGCCTACGCAAGCTTCGTGATCGGGTCGGGGACCAGCGCCTACGGGCCGCTGGCCGGGCCCATCGTGCTGCTGCTGTGGCTGTGGCTGACCGGACTCGCGGTCCTGCTCGGCGGCGAGCTCAACGCCCAGATCGAACGGTTGTGGCCGACTGATCCGCAGCTGCCCGGGCTGGCGGAAACGATCGAGAACGACGACGAGGTCACCGAGCCGGATCCGGCGGACGCGCGTACGGCAGATCGAAGCTCACCGTGACCCCCGCGTCGTTGCGGACCTCGAGGTTGGCGCCGTGGGCCGCTACGACCCGGCGCGCCAGGGCCAGGCCGAGCCCGAGCCCGCTGGAGCTGCGGCGCAGGTGGTCGCCACCGCGGTAGAAGCGCTCGGAGACGTGGGGAAGGTCCTCGGGCGCGATCCCCGGACCGTCATCGCTGACCTCGACCCGCACCCGACCGTCATCCGCGGCTGCGGTCGAGATCCGGACCCGGGTGCCCTCGGGCGTGTGCTTGACCACGTTGGCGAGCAACTGTTCCACGACGTGAGCGAGCGCACGCTGATCGCCCCGCACCAGCAGCCCGGGGTCGAGGTCGAGCTGCAGCGGCCAGCCGGCCAGCATCGGCTCGAGCCGGTCGACCACTCCCGCGACGAGGTCGGCGAGGTGCACCACCTCGACGTCCAGCACGACCTCGCCGCGCTCGAGGATCGCGGCATCGAGCAGAGCTCCGACCATCCGCTCGAGGCGCAGCGCGTTGTCGTCGAGACGGTCGACGAGTTCGCGGCGCTGGTCGAGGCCGAGGTCGTCCCAGCGCGACCGGAGCGTCTGGCCCAGGCCCTGCACGACCGTCAGCGGGGTGCGCAGCTCATGGGACACGGTGGCGACCAGATCGTTGGCCTGACGGTCGAGTTCGACGAGTTCGTCGATCGTGCGGCGGTCGGCGGCATACGCCTCGGCGCGCAGCACCGCCCGCCCGAGCCCACGCATCAACGGTACGACCGTGCCGTCGACCAACTCCCGGACCTGCCCACCGAAGTTCACGGCCGACACCACCCCCCGCAGGCGACGCTGCTCGAGCAGGGGGACCACGACCGCGAAGGCGCCGTCGTCGAGCAGATGGGTGGTGTGCAGGTCGGAGCCGCGCTCGCTGATGCCCTCGTAGACGCCGGCGTCGAGCGGCACGACGGGAAACAGCTCCCGATCCTCGGGTCCCGTGCCCACGATCAACTCGAGCTCCCCACGCCCGGGGACCACGCGCCGGACGACCACCACATCGAACCCGAGGTCACGCACCGCGGCCTGGACCGCCCCGAACACCGTGTCCGAATCGAGTCCGGTGGCGGTCAGCAACTCCGAGAGCAACGCCGTGCGGCGTTGGGAGGCCCGGCGCTGGTCGGCCTCGACGGCGATCGCCGTCTGCAGCCCACCGACGGTGCGCATCGAGGTCGACAGGATCAGCGCACCGGCGACGGCATGCAGCCAGTGTCCCCCCACGCCGAGGTCGGCGTTCAGCGCCAGGGTGAGCTGCCAGCAGACCAGTACCACCACGCCGAACGCCAACCGCCAGGCCGGGGGGTTGGCATAGGCGCCGGCAACCAGTGTGAGCGCGAACAGCAGCACGACCACCGACGCGGCGAGTTCGACAACGGCCACGAAGTAGGGCACCGCGAGCACGATGGTGACCGTGGCATACCCCGGATGCCACAGTCCGGGTGCCCGGCCCTGGCGGGCGGCCCGCATCGACTGGCCCAGCCCGAGCAGGAACAAGGCCGCACCCGCGACGGCGATCGACACGTACGCGACGGGCGCCACCACGCGCCCCTGGACCAGCGGCAGGCCGATCGCCACCAGCATCGGCAGACCGCTGGCGGAGTGGACCGCCCAGGTGCGCAGCGCCAGGCCAGGGTCGTCGAGGCCACCAGGCAACGCGGCCGCCGAGGCGGCGTCGACCCTGCTCATGGCCCGCCCTCGCGCACCTCGGCGTCCGCCGGCAGCAGCACGACCGGACCACCGTCCCAGCGGGCCCCCGCCGCCACGAGCAGGCGGGTGACCAGAGGACGCACGCGCCGGGTGTCGTGCACGAGGTGGCCGGGAGCAGACGGGTGGCGGCGAAGCCGCAGCGTGACACCCGCCGAACCACGCTCGACCACCAGCCGTGCCCCGGAACTGCCCTGCAGCTCCAGCCACAGGCTGAGCGCATGGTCGAGCAGGACCGGAGCCACCACGACCCGGTGCTCCTCGAGCAGCCCGTCACCGCGCAGCTCCACACGGTCGCGGAAACCGGCGATGACGGCACCGAGCTTCACCGGCTGGATCCGGGCGCCAGGGGCGGCAGGGATGCGGCGGGTGCCGTCGGCGTGGAGCCGAGGAACATCGAGCAGCGCGTCGATGATCGTGACCAACCGCTGGCCCTGTGCGCCGACGACCTCCAGCACGCGGGTGTCGGGCGCCCCGTCCAGGCCGCCGGCCCGCAGTGCCGCCGCTCCGGCCCGGATCTCGGTCAGGGGCAGGTGCAGTTCCTCGGACACGGCATCGAGGAACCCGGTACGCGCCCGCTCCAGCTCGGTCGCCCGACGCAGCCGGTCCTGCTGACGCTCGAGATGCTCCTGGGTCTCCCAGACCGCACCGAGATGGGCGGCGAGGACCTCGACCAGATTGAGGTCCTCGGGGCACCCGGCCCCACGAGCCGGGCCGACCAGGATCTGGCCCCGGACCTGCCCGCCGACGGCCACCGGGACCTGCACCACCTCGGCAGGCGCATCCTGCCCGTTGACGGTTGCTCGGGCGTCCGACGCGTCGGTGATCACCTCGGCGTACGCGAAGCCGAGTCCCCGCAGCGTGCCGACGACCTCGTGAGCGGCCTGATCGGGGTGACGTCCCGAAAGCCGCTGGACGGCCATGAGCAGCGCGGCACGTTCCGCCGCCTGGCGCCTGGCGGCTCGCTGCGCTGCCCGAGCACGCGTGAGTTGGGCGGCGAAGAGATCCACGATGGCGACGATCGCGATGAGCAGCAGCACGACGACTGCAGCCTCGGGACCGGGGGCCCCGTGCCGGGCCAGCGCCCAGGCCACGACACCGATCGCCGCGGCCTGCAGCAGCAGCCGGAGCGTTCGCTGGGAGGACAGACCCAGCGCCGTGATCAGCAGCACCGCGAAGGGCAGCAACTCCACGGCCGAGGGGGCGATCTCGAGCATGACCACGTACGAGGCCAGCGTGACCACCGCAAGGGCGAGACCGATGGCGTGGCGGTGGGCGGCGGTGACGGCCGGCCGTCGCCCCCACCACCAGGCCAGCACGCTCGCCGCGGCCAGTGCCACCGCGCCCGGCGCCAACCACCAGCGGTGCTCCGCGGCGGAGAGCAGCAGTGGCAGGTACGCGATGACGGCCCCGAGGAGGAGCAGGGGCTGGAACCGCCCGCCGGCCACAGCATCCCCCTCGTCACTGGTGTGGGAGGCTAGCGCGCTCAGGACCCACCTCGGGCCGGCGACTACGGTGGGAGCTCGGGACCGCACCGGTCACGACCGAACCGCCTGCCCGGAGGCCAGCCATGGCCGATCCTGCACGCAACGCCGCCGTGGTGCTCCTGGTGTCGGGGAACAAGGCGCTGCGCGAGCGGCTCGCCGCCTGGCTCGATGCGGCCGGCCTGCCGACCGTCGCGGTCGACGACGAACCGGCGGCGACCAGGGTGGCCGCCGAGCAGCAGGTGGTGCTGCTCGTGATCGACCACGGGAGCACGGGACTCGGGGTCCCGCGCCGGCTGCGGTCGCGAGGCCCCGGGGATGCCGAGGTGCCGGTGCTGCTGCTGAGCGACGCGGCGTCACCGGCCGGGCGCGTCGACGACACCGAGGCCTTCGAGCTCGACGCCGTCGACGTGTGCAGCCGTGACGCCCAGAGCACTGAGCTGCTCGCTCGCGTGCGCCGCCTGCTGGAGGTGCACGACCTGCGACGGGGCATCGCAACCGGACCGGACCGGTACGCGTCGGTCACCAGCACCGAGCTGCGCCGGATCGAGGAGCTCGCGCACCTGGGCAGCTGGACCGCGGAGCTGACCTCGGGGGCGCTGCGCTGGTCGGCGACGATGCGCGCGCTGTTCGGGGTCGGCGAACACGACGCGGTCGATCTCGCCGTGTTCCAGTCGCGGGTGCACCCCGACGACCGCGAGCGGGTCGAGACTGCCTGGCAACAGGCGATCGAGTCGGGCACGACCTACGCCCTCGATCACCGGCTCGTGGTCGACGGCCGGGTGCGCTGGATCCGCGCCCAGGGACAGTTTCAGCTCGACGCGCAGGGGCAGCCGGCCACGGGGGTGGGGATCGCCTACGACATCACCGAGCGCAAGCGCGGTGAGCAGCAACTGGCGGCCGAGCGGGCCCGGTTCAAGGACGCGCTCGAGGCAGCCGAGGCCTCGACCTGGGAGTGGCACCTCGCCAGCGACGAGCTGCGCCTCGACCGCCGCTCCGACGGACCCGGTGCGATCCCGCTGTCCGACGCCGAGTTGACCATGGCCGCGGTCCTCGAACGGATCCACCCCGATGACGTGTCCGAGACCCGTGAGGCGATGCTCTCGCTGCTGACCGGCAAGCACGACCGGTACCACGCCGAGTTCCGGTTCGCGCCCCCCGCAGGTGGATGGGTTTGGTTGCGAGCGCTGGGCCGCATCGTCAGCCGGGAGTTGGACGGCGCCCCCGCACTGATCCGTGGCATCGTGCTGGACGTCACCGGACTGCGGGCGCAGCAGGAGCAGGTGCGTTTCGCGCAGACCCACGACGGACTGACCGGGCTGCCGAACCGCCAGCGCTTCACCGACACGCTTCGCGAGGTGCTGGCCGCCGAGGCTCAGACACCGTTGGCGGTGATCAGCGTGGACCTCGACGACTTCGAGTCCATCAACCATGCCCATGGCCGTGCCGCCGGCAACCTCGTCCTGGCCGAGCTGGCCACCCGGTTGCTGACCGTCGTTGCCCAACGGGACCACCTCGCCCGTACCGGCGGGGACGAGTTCAGCCTCGTCATGCGGCTCACCGAGGACGAGCTGAGCGCCTGGACCGAAGGGCTCCACCACCTGCTGACCACCCCGGTGCCGTTGCGGTCCGGACCGACCACGCTCACCGCGTCGCTCGGACTGACCACCTCGCCGCAGCCCGGGTCCACGCCCGACGCCGACCAGCTGCTCCGGCAGGCCGACCAGGCCGTCTACCAGGCCAAGCTGTCCGGGAAGAACCGCACCCACCGCTTCGATCTCGCGCATCACGAGCACACTCGTGTTCGCTACGCCCTGCTCGATGAGCTCGCTCATGCCATCACCGAGGGACAGCTGGTCGCCTACTACCAGCCCCAGGTCGACCTGCGCACTGGCCGGGTGCTGGGCGCGGAGGCCCTGGTTCGCTGGCAGCACCCGACCCGCGGGCTGCTGCCCCCCGGGGCGTTCATCCCCGCGACCCAGGACCATCCGATCGCCATCGACCTGGGCACCCACGTGCTCGACGTCGCGCTCGCCCAGCTCGAGACCTGGCAGGCGCAGGGACTCAGCGACCTGACCATCGCGGTGAACACCGACCCGTTGCAGCTCGAGGACCCCGAGTTCTTCGAGCGGACCCTCGATCAGCTCCGGGCGCACCCCAACCTGCGCCCCGAACAGCTCACCCTCGAGATCCTCGAGACCGGCGCTCCCGAAGACCTCGACGCGGTCGCCGCCCTCATCGACCGCTTCCAGGCCGCCGGGATCACCATCGCGCTCGACGACTTCGGCACCGGTTTCGCCTCCCTGACCTTCCTCAAGCGGCTCGGCGCCCGAGTGATCAAGATCGACCGCAGCTTCACCCAGGGACTGCTCGACGATCCCGAGGACGCCATGATCGTGCACGCCGTGACGACCCTGACCCAGAACCTCGGCCGGACCGCGTTCGCCGAAGGCGTGGAGACAATCGACCAGGGACGGCTGCTCATCCAGCTCGGCTGCACCCAGGCACAGGGCTACCACATCGCCCGGCCGATGCCCGGCGACGAGCTACCCACCTGGATCGCGCGCTGGCAGCCACCCGAGGTCTGGGCCAGGACCGAGCCGCTGGCCGCCGACGCGCTGCCCGCGCTCCTCGCCGGACTGGGAGCCGCTACGTCGCCATCCGAGCGGATCGGCGGCTGATTCGAGCCGGCGCTCGGCGCGTGCCGCTCAGCGGAGGGTGGGGGATTCGAACCCCCGGTACGACTCGCGCCGCACGACGGTTTTCAAGACCGCTGCCTTCGTCCGCTCGGCCAACCCTCCAGGGTGGCCACGGCGCCTGCGGCGCCGACCACCGGGGCATCAGCCTACCTCGACGTCCGCGGGGTTCTCGATGGCCGCCAGCGTCAGATGGAAGCGGGTGCCACCCTCCGGGCCGACCCGCTCGGCGGTGAGCGTGCCACCGTGGGCGCGCACGATCTGTCGGGCGAGGGGCAGTCCGAGCCCCAGGCCCCCGGAGCTGCGACGATCGGGGGCGCCGCCGCGGAAGAACCGCTCGAAGACGTGCCCGAGCTCCTCGGGGGGGATGCCCGGACCATCGTCGACGATCGCCAACTCCACATGTGGACCGACCCGGCGCAGGTTGAGTTCGACGGAGGTGCCCGCCGGCGTGTGGTGCGCCACGTTGGCCAGCAGGTTCTCGACCACGTGCTCGAACAACGCCGGGTCGACGCAGACCCAGACTGGCTCGGGGTTCACGGTGAGCACCCGGTGACCCGCGGTCAACAGCTCCAGGCGGTCGAGAACCGCATCGACCAGCGCTCCGAGCTCCAGCGGCTGCGGGGAGATGCTGACCTCCCCACCGTCCAGCGCCCCGCTGTCGAGCAGCGATCCCACGATCGTGTCCAACCGCCGGGCGTTGGCGGCGATCCGGGCCAGCAGGGTGCGGCGCACCTCGAGCGGCAGATGATCCCAGCGGTCGGCGAGGGTCTCGGCCAGGCCCGCGATCACCGTCACCGGCGTGCGCAGTTCATGGGACACGGTCGACACCAGGTCGTTGGTGCGCTGCTCGAGCCAGTGCAGTTCCTGCATGTCCCGGCGGTCACGTTCGAAGCTGCGGGCCCGGACCAGACCCCGCTCGGCCCGTCGCACGATCGCCTCGACCTCGTCGGTGGCGGGCAGCCGGCCCCGGGCCGGGGCATGCGCCTCGACCAGCCCCACCACCTCGGCGTGGTCGCGCAGCGGCACCAGCAGCCGGCGCTCCCGGATCGTGGCCCCGTCGCCGGGCCCGGCGATCCGCGGCGCCCCCGTGGCCAGGACCCGGGCGTAGGGGCCGTCGTCCAGCGGTTCGGTCAGCACCGGACGGGTGGGCACCCCGGCAACCGCGATCGGTCGGGCCAGCTGACCGCGGCGGTCGATCACGCGCACGATCACGAGGTCGCAGCCGCGATGGCGCACCGCCTCGGCAGCGGCCGCAGCGACGCCCTCGACATCGAGGGAGCGGGCACCGAGCAGGCGCTCGAGCAGCCGTGCCGAACGGTCGGCCTGCAGGCGCGCAGTCTCCTCCCGACCGATCGCTCTGGCCAGCAGGTCGGAGGTCATGACGGCGGCGACGAACACCAGCACGGCCCCGATCAGATGCTGGGTGAGCACGACCGGATCGCGCACACCGGCCCACCACAGGGTGACCAACCACACGACCACCACCCAGCCGCCGGCGGGCACGCGGAAGGGATGCGGCAGCAGCGCGCCCATGTTGACCAGCATCAGGGCCACGACCAGCACGAAGCTGGTGACCTCGACCTCGGCGACCCACACCAGCGACGGGGCGAGCAGTGCGGTCCCGACATACACCGACGCCAGCCGCCACGGTCCGATCGGCAGGTCCGAATGGCGGCCGAACCGGTCGTCACGCCGGTACTCCCTGACCATGCCTCCGCCGAGCACCGCCGCCACCACCAGGATGACCGCGAAACGCGCCGGGCGAATGCCCTGCCCTGCGGCCGTCACGTGGCCGATCACCAGCAGATAGGGCACCAGCGTGGCGACCCGCAGCACCAGCTGGCGTTCCGCCCCCACCCGAGTGTGTTCGGCCACGCGACCCGCGCTCATCCGAGCCGCCCCCCGGGCTCGGGAGACAACCGCACCTGCAGCCCCGGTCCCGGCTCGAGCACGGCGCCGCCCGCGACCAGCAACTGCTCGGCCAACGAGCGCACCACCGGGGACACCGCGCGTGCCGAGCACGGGTCGAGTCCGAGTACCACCTGCTGCCCCGCTCCGGTGATCGCCGTCACGAGCTGCTTGCCGGCCTCCTGCCCACGCAGGAGCTGTGCCGCATGGGCCAGCAGGTTCGGTACCACCCACACCCGCCGTGCGAGCAGCTCGTCGGGCGTCACCTCCAGATCGTGCGGAACCGACCCCCCACCGAACAACGCGAGCAGCTCACCGAGCGTGACGGCGGTGAACCCGCCGGATTCGGCGTCGAGGCGGCGGCGGGCGACCGCCAGCACCGTCAGGATCATCGACTGCAGGTCGTCGGCGGCCCCACGCAGCGCCACCAGGTCCGGCTCGCGGGACACCTTCGGCGTGTGCACCCCACCTTCGAGCCGCCCGGCGGCCTGTGTGACCACGGAGATCGGCTGCCGTGCATCCTCGGACACCGCCGCGATCAGCCGGGTACGCAGCTCATCGAGCCGGGTGGCGCGCTCGAGCAGCTCCTCCTGGCGTCGTTCGCGCTCCAGCGCACTGAGCACCCCGCCGAGGTGCGCGGCGAGCACCTCGGCGACCTCGACCTCGGCGTCGGAAGGAGCTGCAGCCTGGGTCCGCGAGCCCATCACGACTCCGACCGGCCGGCCGTCCACCCGGATCGGAACGACGACCACGGTGACGAACTCGGTGCGCTCGTAGAGCCGATCAGGGTCGTTGCCGTAGTCGGCGGTGATGACCGTGCGGTCCTCCTCGACCGCCCGCCAGGCCAGCCCGTTGCCGCGGGGGATCGGCGGGAGATCCTCCATACCGTCGATCCGGGCGCTGACGATGTGGCCGTCACGCACCAGGGCGACGCCGGCGTGGTCGAAGGCCAGCGACCGCAGGGTGCGCACGACCGCGTCGATGGCGGGGTCACGCTCGTCGGGCAGGTCCTCGACGGCGGAGAGCAGGGCCAGGTGCCGCTCGACGCGATCACGTTCCTCGGCGTGCTCGCGCCGGGCATCGCCGAGCACCGTCGCGAACCGGTCCACGACCAGACCAACGGCGCTCAGGCCAAGGGCGGCGGCCAGCTTGTCGATCGTCGACCACGGTCCGGTGAGGACCACACCGATCCCCAGCGACCACGCCAGCGCCTGCAGCACCCGGCGCAACCCCGGGCGGGGCACCGGCAGCAGCGCGATCAGGATCGACGTGACCATCAGCAGCACGGCGCCCGTGTCGAGCCCGGCGGCGACGATGCCCCCCCTGACCACGACCAGCCTTTCCCGCGACCGGCCTCAGCCGGCGAACAGCCGCTCCCGCCCGAGGTAGGGCTGCAGACGTGCCGGCACCTCGACGCTTCCGTCCTCGCGCTGATGCTGCTCGACCAGCGCGATGATCGCCCGTTGCACCGCCAGCGCCGTGCCGTTGAGGGTATGGGCGAGCACGTTGTTCCCGCCGTCCACTCGGATGCGGGTGCGCAGCCGACGGGCCTGGTAGTCGGTCGTGTTGGAGCAGGAGGTGATCTCCCGGTAGGCCTGCTGCCCGGGCAGCCACGCTTCCAGATCGAACTTGCGCGCCGCGGACGCCCCGAGATCGCCGACCGGGATGTCCACGATCTGCGCGTGGATCTCCAACCCGTCGAACACCTCCTGCTCGATGGCCAGGATGCGCTCGTGTTCGGCGTCGGAGTCGTCTGGCGCCACGAAGCTGAACAGCTCGACCTTCTCGAACTGGTGCACCCGCAGGATGCCGCGGGTGTCCTTGCCGTGCGCGCCGGCTTCGCGGCGGAAGCACGGCGAGTAGCCCACGTAGCGCACGGGCAGTTCGTCGGGGTCCAGCAGTTCGTCGAGGTGGAGGGCCGCCAACGGCACCTCCGAGGTCCCGACCAGGTAGTACTCGTCGTCGCGGGTCGTGAACAGCTGCTGCGCATCGGTGGGCAGGAAGCCCGTGCCGTACATCGCCGACTCGCGGACCAGCACCGGAGGGATGATCGGCACGTGCCCGTACTGCATCGCGATGTCGATGGCGTAGCGCACGAGCGCGAGCTCGAGCAGGGCGCCCTCGCCCTTGAGGTAGGCGAACCGCGCGCCCGACACCTTGGCGCCACGGGCGAGATCGATCGCGTCGGCGGCCTCGAGCAGCTCGACGTGGTCACGCGGGGGGAAGTCGAAGCTGGGCCGCTGGCCGATGGTGCCGCGCACCACCCCGTCGCCCTCGACCCCGTCGGGCGCGTCGGGGTGGGGAAGGTTGGGAACCCGCGCGAACGCGGCGGCGTGGTCGGCCTCCGCGCGGGTGAGCTGCTGCTCGCGCTCGGCGAGCTCGGCCTTGCGCACCCCGGCCTGCTCGATCAGCGCAGGCCGTTCGGCCGGCTCGGCCCGACCGATGGCCTGGGAGGCCGTGCGCTGCTCGGCGCGGGCCGCGTCGACCGCGGCGATGAGCGTCCGACGCTGCTCGTCGAGCTGGCGCAGGTGCTCGAGCGCAGCGCGGTCGACCCCACGTCGGGCCAGGGCGGCAGCCACGCGGTCGGGGTCGTCTCGGAGCAGGCGGGGATCGATCATACGCGCAGTCTAGGAAGCGCAGCGGGCAACGTGGCACCCGGCGACCCGCCGGCTACGTCGAGGTGGTGCCGATGCGCGCGCGCCAGGTCGACAGCCAGGCGGCCGACTGGCGGTAGGCCTGGTCGTCGGCCGCGATGCGCTTGGCCTCGTCGGTGCGCCGCGCGCCCGACCGGCGGTAGCTGCCCAGCACCTTGATGTCGCGGTGGGTGCGCTTGACCGCCGCGAGCGCGTCACCGACCCGTTCGTCGGCGAGGTGACCCTCGACGTCGAGGAAGAAGCAGTACTCGCCGAGCTCGGCCTTCGTGGGTCGCGACTCGATCTTGGTGAGGTTGAGGTCCCGCTCGGCGAAGATCTCGAGCAGTTGCAGCAGCGCGCCCGGCCGGTTGGCCTCGATGAACACCACCACCGAGGTCTTGTCCCACCCGGTGGGCACCGGCAGGTCGTGACCGACGACCACGAACCGGGTGGTGTTGCCGGTTCGGTCCGCGATGTCCCGGGCCCGCACCTCGAGCCCGTAGCGCTCGGCGGCCAGCGGGTTGACGATCGCGAGCAGCGGCGCATCGGACCCGGCGACCAGCGCCGCGGCGCGGGCGGTGGAGGCGGCGGGGATGCGTTCGACCTCGGGCAGGGTCGAGGTCAGCCAGCGCCGGCAGGAGGACAGGGCGACCGGGTGGGAGTGGACCTCGCCGACCTCGTCGAGCGCGACCTCGGGTCGGGTGGCGGCCACCAACGCGATCGGCAGCTCGAGCTCGCCCTGGATCAGCAGCCCGGTGTCGAAGGCCAGCGCGTCGAGGGTGGCGGTGACCGAGCCTTCGATGGTGTTCTCGATGGGCACCACGCCCCGCTCGGCGGTGCGCTCGTCCACGACCCGCAGCACCTCGGGGATGTCGCCGCAGGCAAGCAGGTCGGCGGGATCCTCGGTGCCGGTGATCAGCCGGGCGGCCGTCTCGGTGAAGGTTCCGGCCGGTCCCAGGAACGCGACCCGGGGCAAGGAGTCCGGCTCCTGGCTCATGAGGCCCTCCGACGCCAGCGCCCGGTCATCGGGGGCAGCGTCGTGGGGGGCGACTGGCGCACCGCGTGGTCGATGGCGGCCAACTCCTCGCTCGACAGCGAGTGCTCACTCTCCCCGGACTGGACGGCCTTGGCATACGACCGGGTCTCGGAGCGACCGTTGATCGCCGAGACCACGACCCCGTTGCCGCGCTCGTCGAGCAAGGCGGCGGAGAAGGACAGCGCGCCACCCATGTCCTCGAACGCGTCGTAGCGCACGATCCCGACCCGCGAGACGGTGCCGCGCAGCAGTTCGCGCAACTGTTCGGCCGTGGCCTGCTGGGTGCCGAGATCCGCCTCGAGCCGCGCGAGCTGCGCACCGTGGCGCCCGAGCGCGCTCACGACGTCGTCGCCGTCCCCGACGTCGAACGCCCGCCGCTGGGCCCGCGACAGCCTCCGAACGCGCGACAGCAGCACGACGACGAGCACCAGGAGCACAGCACTGAGGCCAGCCGCCGCCAGTGCCACGAGGGTCAGGACCTCAGGATCCAGTGCCAGCATGATCATCTCGATGCCTGCGGATCCCCTCCGAAGGAGGTCGAGCGCAGGTGTCAGCAGCCGCGGGCCGAGCGGCCGCGCCCCGAAACGATACCCGGAGTCGACTGGCGCGTGCCCGGTCGCCCGCACGCTCACGGGATCCCACCTAGACTCCGCGCGGCCCCACCGACCCGGCCCCGACCGATGGTCAGGAGATGTTGCCCCATGGCTGAGCCCTCCCCAGGACGAGCAGGCCTGGTCGGCCTCGACCCACGGCCGGGTGTCGCCAAGCCCGATCCGATTCTCGTGGTCGATCACGTGCGCCGCAGCTTCGGAGGGCTGATCGCCGTCGACGTCGACCACCTCGAGGTCCAGCGCGGCGCGATCACCTCGCTGATCGGCCCCAATGGCGCGGGGAAGACCACCTTCTTCAACCTCATGACCGGGTTCGACGTCGCCGACACGGGTGCCGGGACCTTCGACGGCCACAACCTGCGCAACGTGGCCGCCCACCAGGTGGCCCGGCTGGGCATGGTGCGCACCTTCCAGCTGACCAAGGCCCTGACGCGGCTGAGCGTGCTGGAGAACATGAAGCTCGGGGCGACCGAGCAGCGCGGCGAGCGGCTGCTGGCCTCGTTGTGGGCCCCGCTGTGGCGCAGCCAGGAGCAGGAGATCGAGGCCCGGGCGGAGGAACTGCTCGGGCGCTTCAACCTGGCGCACATGCGCGACGAGCTCGCCGGCACGCTGTCGGGCGGCCAGCGCAAGCTGCTGGAGATGGCCCGCGCGCTGATGGTCCAGCCTTCGATGGTGATGCTCGACGAGCCGATGGCCGGGGTCAACCCCGCGCTGACCCAGTCGCTGCTCGAACACGTCAAGCAACTGCCGCACCTGGGAATGTCGGTGCTGTTCGTCGAGCACGACATGGACGTGGTGATGGACATCAGCGACTGGGTCGTGGTCATGGCCCAGGGACGGATCATCGCCGAGGGCCCCCCAGAGGCGATCGCCAACAACCAGGACGTCATCGATGCCTACCTCGGCGCCGACCATGGCGACGAGAGCCGCTTCACCCCCACCGCGCTGACGGGCGCCACGGCCGAGGCAAGCGCGGCGGCGGCGGCCGGCGGCCGGGCGGGCGGGACCGGCACCATCACCCCGCCCCGACCCGGGCAGGCCCGTGACGAGCAACCCGGCACCGACGCGGAGGACCCGACGTGAGCACCTCTGCGGCCACCGAGCCGCTGATGATCGCCGACGACGTCACCGCCGGCTACCTGCCGGGCATCGACATCCTCACCGGCTGCGACCTGTCGCTGTACGAGGGGGAGTTCGTCGGCATCATCGGCCCCAACGGCGCAGGCAAGTCCACCCTCGTCAAGGCCCTGTTCGGCCTGGTCAACGTCCGGTCGGGGTCGGTGAGACTGCGCGGGGAGGACATCAGCAACGTCGCCGCCAACCGACTGGTGGCCAAAGGCGTCGGCTACGTGCCCCAGACCCGCAACGTGTTCCCGAGCCTGACCATCGAGGAGAACCTCGAGATGGGGTTGTTCCTCCAGCCCCGGGAGTTCGACACCCGCTTCGAGAAGGTCTCCGCGCTGTTCCCCCTGCTCGGACAGCGACGCAAGCAGCGGGCGGGCGGCCTGTCCGGTGGCGAACGCCAGATGGTGGCGATGGGCCGGGCGCTGATGATGGAGCCCTCGGTGCTGCTGCTCGACGAACCCTCGGCGGGCCTGTCCCCCGCCCTGCAGGACGAGGCGTTCCTGCGTGCAAAGGAGATCAACGCCACCGGGGTCTCGATCGTGATGGTCGAGCAGAACGCCCGGCGCTGCCTGCAGATCTGCCACCGGGCCTACGTCCTCGACCAGGGGCGCAACGCCTACACCGGGTCCGGTCAGCAGCTGCTGCACGACCCCAAGGTCATCGAGCTGTACCTGGGGACGCTGGCCCAGAAGGACTGAGGCGCGCGTACGGAACCCTCGCCCACGCGAGTTCCGGCGTCGACGGGCCCCGGCAGACGCCCAAGCCGCCCGGCAGACGCCCAAAACACTCGCCCACGCGAGTTCCGGCGTCGACGGGCCCCGGCAGACGCCCAAGCCGCCCGGCGGACGCCCAAAACACTCGCCCACGCGAGTTCCCGCCCCCACGAACCCCGCCGGGCGCCCAAAACACTCG
>SKJO01000078.1 GCA_007121975.1 Nitriliruptoraceae bacterium
AGCATCCCCCGGGCGGCGGTCGCCATCGCTCCCGGATACGCCTGATGCTCCGCTGCGCCGGGCAGCTCCACGGCGTGCTCGGCCCAGGCGAACACCTCGTCGCGTGGCCGGAAGGTGAGGTGGTCGTGGAGGGCTGCCGGGAGGCGCAGCGACCGGTCGACGACACCGGCGTCGGCGAGCCAGGTCGACGCGACCCGCAGGTCGTCGATCGCCGCGTCGATCCGAACGAGCGCGGCCTGCTCATCGGGGCCCCGGGCCCGCGGGCCGAGCTCCTCGGCCAGCTCGACGTGGTAGGTGGCGTGGGCCTCACGGATGACCTCGTCGGCGCCCGACGCAGCCAGCCGCTGGGCTCCGTAGGCCCGCAGGGTGTCGAGGAGCCGGTAACGCACCGATCCCTCCTGGCGGTCGACGACCACGAGGGACTTGTCGACGAGCTCCGCGAGCACGCCCGCGACCTGCGCGTCGACCAACGGATCGCCTGCGCACACCCGTTCGACGGCGATGAGCGGGAACGCACCGGCGAAGACCGACAGACGGTCGAACAGGCGGGCCTCGGCATCGGTGAGCAGCTCGTAGGACCAATCCACCACGGCCTGCAGGGTGCGGTGGCGACCTGCCTCCTGATGGGAGCCACCGGTCAGCACCTGGAACCGATGGTCGATCCTCTCGGCGAGCTCGCCCGGCGCGAGCGCCCGTATCCGAGCCGCGGCGAGCTCGATCGCGAGGGGGATCCCGTCCAACCGTCGACACAGCTCGGCGATCGTCGGAGCGTTCGCCTCGGTGAGCTCGAAGGAGGGCTCGACCGCTCGCGCCCGGAGGCACAACAGCGCCCCGGCCGGCGACGCCGCGACCTCGGCAGCGCTCGCGTCCCTCCGCGGCATCGGCAGCGGCGTGACCTCCCACACGCGCTCGCCGGACAGGTGCAGGTACTCACGCGAGGTGGTGAGGATCACGACGTGCGGGCACCGGCCACAGATGCGATCGACGAGCGGCGCGACCCCGTCCAGCAGGTGCTCGCAGTTGTCCAGCACCAGGAGCAGGTGCCGTGATCCCAACGCCGCCAGCACGGTCTCCTCCGGCGACCGGTCGCCCTTGTGCTGGAGCCCCAGCGCCTCGATCAGCGCCGCGGTCACGCTGGACGGGTCGCGCACGGCCGCCAGCCCACACACCACCACCCCGTCCTCGAACCGGTGACGCGCTTCGGCAGCGACCTCCTCGGCCAACCGGCTCTTGCCCACCCCGCCGGCGCCGGTCAGCGTCACCAACGACGTGTCGGCGACCAGCGCGACCAGCGCAACGACGTCATCGTCCCGGCCGAGCAGGGATCCGGGCTGGCGATCGACCAGCGGGGTCGGTGCATCGTCATCGGGCCGGGACGGTGCGACCTCCGGACCGCCGCCGGTCGTCGTCGGGCGTCGGGGGACCGCAAGCTCGGGATCCTGCCGCAGGATCCGCTCGTGCAGTTCGCGCACCTCCGGGGAGGGGTCGACGCCGACCTCCTCGCTGAGCAGCTGCTGGAGCCGTCGGTAGACCTCCAGGGCCTCGGCCTGCCGGCCACTCCGGTACAGGGCGAGCATCAGCTGTCCGTGGTGACGCTCGGCGAGGGGTTCGGCGGCCACCGCGGCCTCGAGATCCCCGATCACCGCCCGGTGATCGCCCATCGCAAGCTGCGCGTCGATCCGCTCGGCGACAGCCGCAGAGCGCAGACCATCCAGACGTACCGCCTCGGCCCGCACCAGCGCGTGTTCTGCCAGCTCTCCGAAGGCCGGACCGCGCCACAGGCTCAGGGCCTCGTCGAGGTGGTGCACAGCCTGTTCGGGATCCGCGTCGAGAGACCGGCGAGCGCGGGCGAGCGCTGCCTCGAAGTGCTGGGCGTCCAGGTCGTGGCGCTCGAGGTCCACCCGGTAACCGTCGGGTTCGGTGACGACCACCTCGACGTGGTCGGGTGCGGCGACCGCCAAGGCACGACGCAGCCGTGAGACGTGGGTGTGCAGGGACTTGCGGGCGCTCGGTGGCGGGTCCGCCCCCCACACCGCATCGATCAGGCGGTCGGCGGAGACCACCCGGTCCCGGGCTGCCAGCAGCACGGCGAGGATCAGACGTTGGTGATCGCTGCCGACCGTGACCCGACGCCCATCGGCGGCGACCTCGACCGGTCCCAGCACGCGAAGCTGCATGGCATCCACCTTCGGACCGTACCGACTGGGCTTGCGCCACGCGGCCGCTACGGTGTGTCGATGGCCCCTCCAGCCACCCGCTCCGTGCCGCTGCTCGGCGATCTGCTGGCCTTCCGCCGCGATCGGCTGGGGTTCCTGACGCATCTCGCGCGTGAACGTGGCGACGTCGCCACGTTCCGGATCGGGCCCTACCGGGTGTGGCAGTTGTCCCATCCCGACCTCGTCCACGATGTGCTGGTCACCCACGCCCAGCGGTTCCGCAAGGGACCCGTCCTGCAACGCGCCAAGCTCGTCCTCGGTGACGGGCTACTCACCGCCGAGGGCGACCACCATCGTCAGCACCGCCGCCTGCTCAACCACGCCTTCCATCCCGACCGGATCACCGAGTACGCGACCGTCATGGTGGACCGTGCTGCCTCGACGTCGGAGCGCTGGGTCGAGGGAGCACCGCTCGACGTCCACGAACAGACGGTCCGCATGACCCTCGCCACCGCCGGCGCCACGTTGCTGGGAACCGACGTGGAGGCGGACGTCGACCTCGTCGAGCGGGCGGTCGAGGACCTGCTCAGCGCCTACCAGCTGGCGTTCGTGCCCTTCGGGTGGCGGCTACAGCACCTGCCGGTCGGTCCCGCACGCCGGTTGCGCCGCGGTCGCGCCGCGCTGCACGGTCTGGTCGATCGGGCGATCGCCGAGCGGCGGACCAGCGGCGAGGACCGCGGCGATCTGCTGTCCAGCCTCGTGCTCGCCGATCGAGCCGATCAGCTGAGCGACGAGGAGATCCGCGACGAGGCGCTGACGCTGCTGCTCGCCGGCCACGAGACCACCGCCAACGCCCTGGCGTTCTGCCTCCACCTGCTCGCGCAGGACGCGGAGGTGGAGGCGCGCGTGCACGCGGAGGTCGACACGGTGCTCGACGGTCGACGACCGAGCGCGGACGATCGCGATCGGCTGCCGGTCTGCCGCGGCGTGTTCGCCGAGGCGCTGCGGCTGTTCCCGCCGTCGTGGGCGATGGGCCGGGAGGCGGTCACAGAGCACCCGATCGACGGGCACGACGGTGCCGTGGTCCAGCCCGGGGACGTCGTCGTGGCCCCGCAGTGGGTGATCCACCGCGATCCACGCTGGTCGGAGGATCCTGATCGGTGTGACCCGGACCGGTGGTCGCCCGATGCCAAGGCGGCGCATCCCCGGGCGGCGTACTTCCCCTTCGGCGGCGGGGCGCGCCAGTGCATCGGCGAGGGTTTCGCCTGGACCGAAGGCGTGCTGGCACTGGCGACGATCGTCAGCCGCTGGCGCCTGCGGTGCGTCGACGGGCGGCCACCGGAGCTCGACCCCCTGATCACCTTGCGCCCCCGCGACGGGCTCTGGCTGCGCCCCGAGCGTCGGACCATCTGACAGCACAGGTCACCCCACCCGTCGGCTGGCTCGGGGACCGAACAGCAAGCCCGGCCACCCGGGCACTCACTACGCTCGACCGCGACCCGACGACAGGACGTGATCGTGGCAGAGGTGCTGGTGCTCGGCGGGGGGTTCGGGGGCGTCGCCGCGGCGAACGAGCTCCGCGAGCAGCTCGAGATCGACGACGAGGTGGTGCTCATCGACCGCCACGACAGCTTCACGATGGGGTTCGCGAAGCTGTGGGACCTCGCCGGCATGCGGCCGATCGCCGACGGCACCCGGTCGCTACGCGACCTGGAACGCCGAGGCATCCGCTTCGTCCAGGCCGACGTCACCAGCATCGACGCGGCAGCGCGACGGGTCGGGACCGACGCGGGAACCTTCGAGGGTGACGCCATGGTGATCGCCCTCGGTTCCCGCCCGTCGCCGATGCACCGCCAGCTGCTCTCCGCCCGCGGCGCCCACGACCTCTACGACCAGTCAGCGCTCCCGGCGATCCGAGAGGACCTGGCCGACATCATGGCGGGGCGGGTGGTGGTGTCGATCCTGGGCGGACCGTTCAAGTGTCCGCCCGCTCCCTACGAGGCAGCCCTGATCGTCGACGCGCTGTTGCGTGAACGTGGCGTTCGCGAGGACGTCGAGGTGGTGGTCACCACCCCGCAGCCGATGACCCTGCCCGTGGCCGGTGTGGACGCCAGCCAGTACGTCGCGAGCCACCTCGACGACCACGGGATCGAGCTCTTCTCGGGCCACCGTGTCACCGACGTCGACGCGGACCGTCTGACCATCGCCTTCGCCGACGGGACCGAGGAGCTCGGCTACGACCTGCTGCTCGGCGTGCCGGCGGACGCACTCCCGGAGGTGCTCGTCGACGCCGGGCTCGCCGCCGGGTCGGGCTGGCTGGAACCGGACCCGGCCACCCTGCGCCTCGACCACGACCGCGTCGTCGCGGTCGGCGACTGCACCCGGATCCCGACCGC
>SKJO01000344.1 GCA_007121975.1 Nitriliruptoraceae bacterium
CCGGTCGTGTTCGCGCTCGAGGCTGAACCACAGGTACTGGTAGGGGCCGAGCGTCAGCAGGTAGGGCTGCTCGGTGATCGGCGGGAAGGTGGTGCGCCCGAGCATCTCGGTGGGGTGCAGCCCGGCGTACTCGTCGAGGTCGAGCTCGGACGCCTGCGCGTAGCGCGACAGGTTCGCGACGACCAGCACCTGCTCGGTGCGTCCCCCCTCCGGTGGCTCGAAGGTGCGCACGAAGGCGAGCACCTTGGGGTTGTCGGGGGTGAGCAGCTTGATGTCGCCCCGTCCGAACACCCGGTTGCGCCGCCGAAGCGCGATCATGCGCTTCATCCACCACAGCAGGCTGCGGGGGTTGTTCTGCTGCGCCTCGACGTTGACCGACTCGAAGTGGTACTCGGGGTCGATGATGGTGGGCAGGTACAGCTGCTGCGGGTTGGTGCGCGAGAAGCCGGCGTTACGGTCGGGCGACCACTGCATCGGGGTGCGCACCCCGTTGCGGTCGCCGAGGTAGACGTTGTCGCCCATCCCGATCTCGTCGCCGTAGTACAGGATCGGGGTGCCCGGCAGGCTGAACAGCAGCGAGTTCATCAGCTCGATCAGCCGCCGGTCGTTGCCGAGCAGCGGGGCGAGCCGGCGGCGGATGCCGAGGTTGACGCGCATGTGCTGGTCGCGGGCGTACGCCCGGTACATGTAGTCGCGTTCCTCGTCGGTGACCATCTCGAGGGTCAGCTCGTCGTGGTTGCGCAGGAAGATGCCCCACTGCGCGCCGGGTGGGGCATCCGGGGTCTGCTGCAGGATGTCGACGATCGGGAAGCGGTCCTCCTGGGCGACCGCCATGAACAGCCGCGGCATCAGCGGGAAGTGGAAGTTCATGTGGCACTCGTCGCCGTCACCGAAGTAGGCGGCGGCATCCTCGGGCCACTGGTTGGCCTCGGCCAGGAACATCCGGTTGTCGTGGCGGTCGAGGTGGCTGCGCAGCTCCTTGAGGAACTCGTGGGTCTCGGGCAGGTTCTCGCCGTTGGTCCCGTCGCGCACGAACAGGTAGGGGATCGCATCCAGGCGCAGGCCGTCGACGCCGAGCTCGACCCAGAAGTCGAGCACGTCCTTGACCGCCTGGCGGACCTGCGGTGAGTCGAAGTTGAGGTCGGGCTGGTGATGGAAGAACCGGTGCCAGTAGTACTGCTGGGCCTCGCCGTGCCACTGCCAGTTGGAGGTCTCGAAGTCCTCGAAGATGATGCGGACGTCGTTCCACTTGTCCGGGGTGTCATTCCAGACGTAGAAGTCCCGCTCCGGGCTGCCCTTCGGCGCCTTGACCGCGCGCTGGAACCAGGCGTGCTGGTCGGAGGTGTGGTTGATGACCAGCTCGGTGATGACCTTCAACCCCCGCGCATGCGCCTCCTTGACGAAGCGCTTGAACTGCCGCATCGTGCCGTAGTCGCGGTTGATCGCGGTGTAGTCCGCGATGTCGTAGCCGTCGTCACGCAGCGGCGAGGGGTAGAAGGGCAGCAGCCACAGCGCGGTGACGCCGAGATCCTGCAGGTAGTCGAGCTTCTCGGTCAGCCCGGCGAAGTCCCCGATGCCGTCCGCGTTGGAGTCGTGGAACGCGCGGACGTGCAGCTCGTAGATCACCGCGTCGCGGAACCACTCGGGGTCGTCGTGCTGGTCCTCCGGGCTCATCGGCGCTCCTGGTCGTCGGCGTGGGGCGGGGGTGCTCAGCGGTAGGCGTCGAAGTCGTGCTCGGTGCGGTGGCGGGGCAGCACCTGGAAGATGTGTGCCGGGGTGATGTGCGGGTCGATCTCGACGTAGTTGCGCCGGGAGTTCCACAGGAAGGTGCCGCCACCGAACAGGTCACGGACCTGGAACTCGGTGCCCTCGGGCACGCCGAGCTCCTCGAGGTCCAACCAGGTGAATCCACTCTGCGTCCAGTTGGGATCGAGGTTGATCGCGACCATGATCACGTCGTCGCCGTGGCGCTTGGAGTAGACCAGCAGCTGGTCGTTGTCGATGGCGTGGAAGCGCAGCGTGGCGTCCTGCTGCAGCGCCGGGTGGCCACGGCGGATGCGGTTGATCAGCGCGATGACCTCGCGCAGGGAGTGGGACTGATCGACGTCCCAGGTCTTGATCTCGTACTTCTCGTTGTCGAGGTACTCCTCGGCGCCGGGCCGCGCCTGCGACCACATCAGCTCGAAGGCCGGGCCGTACATCCCGTAGTTGGCCGTCAGGGTGGCGGCCAGCACCAGCCGCTGCACGTACATCGGACGACCACCGTGCTGCAGTTGGTCGGTGAGGATGTCGGGGGTGTTGGGCCAGGAGTTGGGCCGCAGGTACTCGATCACCGGGGTCTGGAACAGCTCGGTGTAGTACTCCTCGATCTCCCACTTGTGCCGGCGCCAGGTGAAGTAGGTGTAGGACTGGTTGAACCCGCGCATCGCGAGCTCCTGCATCACCTTGGGGCGAGTGAAGGCCTCGGCGAGGAAGATCAGGTCCGGGTGCTCGGCGGTGAGCTCGTCGATGCACCACTCCCAGAACGGGTAGGCCTTGGTGTGCGGGTTGTCGACCCGGAAGATGCGTACGCCCTCGTCGATCCAGAACTCGAAGATGCTCTTGAGCTCGGTCCACAGACCTTCGGGATCCGAGGTCTCGAAGTCGAACGGGTAGATGTCCTGGTACTTCTTGGGCGGGTTCTCCGCGTACTGGATGCTGCCGTCGGGCCGGCGCTTGAACCACTCGGGGTGCTCGGTGACGTACGGGTGGTCCGGCGAGCACTGGAAGGCGATGTCCATCGCGAGCTCGAGCCCGTGGTCGGCACAGGCGGCCAGCAGCGCGCGGAAGTCGCGCATCGTGCCGAGCTCGGGGTGGATGCTCTTGTGCCCGCCCTCGGGCGAGCCGATCGCCCAGGGCGAGCCGGGGTCGCCGGGTTCAGCGTCGGTGGCGTTGTTGCGTCCCTTGCGGTGGCTGACCCCGATCGGGTGGATCGGTGGCAGGTAGAGCACGTCGAAGCCCATCGCCTGCACGTGCTCGAGTCGGCTGATGACGTCGCGCAGCGTGCCGTGCCGACCGGGCTCACTGGCCGTGGAGCGCGGGAACAGCTCGTACCACGCCGAGGTGGCCGCCCGCTCGCGGTCCACACGCAACTCGAGGGTGCGCAGGTAGGCGACCCGGTGCTGGCGGGGGTCGGCCTCCCGGGCGAGGTCGGCGAGCTCTTCGGACAGCCCGGCGTCGATGCGGGTGGCCAGCGGCAGCTCGGCGTCCTTCAGGGCGGTGGCGTACTCCTCGAGCCGCCGACGGACCGCGCCCCGGCACCGCTCGGCCAGCGTCAGCAGCAGGTGCGCGCCGGTCTCGAGGTCGATGGACTCCACGCTGTCGGCAGCCGCACGCTTGGCCAGATCGCGGCGCCAGGTCGCGACGTGGTCGACCCAGCCGTGCACCGTGTAGCGGTAGCGGCCCGGCTCCGGGGGGACGAACGAGGCGATCCAGCGGTCGTTGACGTCGTGCGCCATCGGTGCCTCACGCCAGCGCTTGTCGTCGACCGGACGCCACCGCAGGACGGCCGCCATCACGTCGTGGGAGTCGCACACGATGTCGGCCGCGACCTCAACGGGCCGGCCAGCCACGGCCCGCGCCGGGTAGCGGCCGGCGGCGACCTCCGGGCTGACGCGTTGGATACTGACCCGCTGGCGGGTGAAGGTCACGGTGGGGATCCTTCTCGTCTCTACGGTTGCGGCCGCGCGGTCGAGGGTCGCCCGGACCCGCTACGTCCGTGAGGTGAACCTAGTGCGCGAAGGGCGCCCGAGGCAGTCTGGGACCGTCCGAACTGTCGGGTTGCGCGGTACACCGCGTCGGGTGCGCCGTCGGGTACAACACGTGCAGGTGCCCCCGCGCGCAGGATTTCGCCGATGCCCAGCTACCGCGATCAGGGCGTTGTGCTGCGCACCTACCGGCTCGGTGAGACCGACCGTATCGTGCACCTGCTGACCCGCGGTCGGGGCAAGGTGCGCGCGGTGGCCAAGGGAGTACGGCGTCCCGGGAGCCGCTTCGGAGCCCGGCTCGAGCCCTACAGTCTGGTCGATCTGCAACTGCACGAGGGCCGCAACCTCGATCTCGTGACCCAGGCCGACTTGCTCACGGCGCATGCGGAGGTGCGGGCCGACTATGCACGTTCTGCGGCCGCGGCCGTGATGGTCGAACTGGCCGACCAGGTGGTGCAGGAAGGTGAGGCTGATCCGCAGGTGCTCACGCTGCTGCTGGCGGGCCTGGGAGCCCTGGCTGCCGGCCCCGAGGATCCGTCCGTCTTCGTCGACGCCTACCTGCTGCGGCTCGCCGGCCTGGTCGGGTTCCCCGCGAGCGCGGAGGCGTGCGCCGCCTGCCAGGCCCCCGGCCCGCACGCGTTCCTCTCGGTGCGGGCCGGCGGGGCCCTGTGCCCGGACTGTGCCCCGGCCGGCACCCGCGCGGTCGACCCCGAGGTGGTGGCGTCGCTGGCGCAGTTGGCGGCCATCGGCGAGTGGGCCTCACTGCCGCGCCTGGCACGGGAGCACCCGGTCGCGCGGCGCACCG
>SKJO01000209.1 GCA_007121975.1 Nitriliruptoraceae bacterium
CCAGCGGCTCGTCGCCGAGGACGGCCGGGGTGGGGGAGGTTGCCGAGCGCAGCCGGCCCCCGCCGGCGGCGGCCAGGCCGACGCCGAGGGCGGCGGCACCGGTCAGCAGTGCGCGGCGGCTGAGGCCAGCAGGAGGTGTGGTGCTCATCCCGGAACCTCGGCGTCGTCGGCGCTGCGGCGTACCACGCGAGTGGCCAGCAGGCGGTCGTGCAGGCCGCGCCCGTCGGCGCCGAGCAGGGCCGGGCCCAGCAGCACCCCGAGCAGCAGCAGCCCGAGGGTCGTGTCGAGCAGCAGCAGGACGAGCGCCAGGGTGCGCACGCCGCCACGCGCCAGGCCCCGCCACCACACCGGCGCGTTGCCGTCTGCGGCGATCAGTCGCACTCCGGCGAGGCGTCGGCCCGGGCTGGTGCCCCGCAGGTCGCCGCCGACCAGCACCGCGATCGCGGCCAGCACGCCGAGTGCCGTGAGCGCACCGGCACCCAGGATCCCGAGGGTCGGAGCGCTCGACTCACCCACGGAGGTGATGATCACGACCACCACACCACCGAGGATGCCCACGGCGGCGGCGAGCAGCACGAGCACGGTGTCGAGCAGATCGGCCAGCGCCCGGCGGGCGAGCGCCGCTCGGGACGGCTCGTCGAAGCCGGGGGGAGGCTCGCCCGTCGGAGGATGATCGATGGTCGGCTCGGCGGCTGGCATGGGTCGGCGCTCCCAGGCTCCCGGTTCACGGCGGGGCAGCACGCTAGCAACCGATCCGGCGCGCTGAGCTCGGAAGGGCGCTAGGGTCCGCGCGGCGAGCAGGGCCAACCGGTCGGTTGCCGCGTTCAGGGGAGGGTCCGTGCCGCCCGCTACCGAGGTTCGGGGCTGGTCCCGGCTGATCGCCGGGACCGCCGCCCGGGTGGTCCTGCCCACCGTGCGCACCATGCACCGCGCGATCAGCGACGGTGCCTACCGCTGGATCGGGCCGATCGGCGCGCCGATCAAGCGCATCGACCACGCGATCACCGACCGGGTCTACGGACTGGTCGAGTCCGGTCTGGTCGGGCTCGGCGAGGTCGGTGCCGCGGCGGGCAGCCTGTTCGGCGGCCCGAAGGCGCCTGCGTCACCGACCGCCCTCGGGGCCCGGGCCGTCGCCCACGGCGTGCTCGACGAGTCCTTGCTCGCCGTGGCCCCGGAGCTCGACCTGCCGCTGACGCTGCGCTACGAGGGCCGTGACCTCGAGGTCAGCACCCCGGCGCTGGCCGCCGCCCATCCCGATGCCCGCCGTCACCTGGTGGTGTTCGTGCACGGGCTGATCCACACCGAGCAGGTGTGGTCGAGCGGAGGTGCCGACAGCGTCCGGCTGCCGGAGGTGGCCGTCGGAGCGGGCACCACGCCGGTGCTGGTGCGCTACTCGACCGGGCGGGCGATCGGACGCAACGGCGCGGAGCTCGCGGCGCTGCTCGAACGGCTGGTGGCCGCCTGGCCCGTGCCGGTCGAGACGCTGACGGTCGTGGGCCACTCGATGGGCGGGCTGGTGGCCCGGTCGGCGGCGCAGTGTGCCCGACAGCTCGGGATGGTCTGGCCGGGGCTGCTGCGCCAGGTCGTCACGCTGGCCAGCCCCCACCTCGGCTCGTGGCTGGAGAAGACCGCGAACCTCGGTACCTGGACGCTGCGCACGGCCTCGGCCCGCAGCGCTCCGATCGGCGCGCTGATCGACCGCCGCTCGCGGGGGATCAAGGACCTGCGCTTCGGGATGCTGCGCGAGGACGGATGGGGGCAGTCGCCGATCGACGGGCTGCTCACCGGCCGCGTGGCCGACGAGCCCTGGTGTGCGCGGGTGGTCCACCACCTCGTCGTCGGACAGTTGCGTCCGGATCCCCGTCACCCGCTGAACCACACCTTCGGCGACGGGCTGGTGCGGGCCGCCTCGGCCACCGGCGCGGGACGCTGGCGGCAGATCGGCCCCGGAGGACCGGTGGTGGTCCTGCCCGTGCGCGCCGCCCACACCATGCTCACGCGCAGCCCCGCGGTGGCCGAGCACCTGCGCGAGGTGCTGGTGCAACGCCCGGCCGCCTGACCCGGACCACCACGCCCGCCGGGTGGACAGGTGCCGGAAGCGGTGGGAGCATCGCAGGTGTCTGCGCGGCGGCCTGACCCGGCCACCGATCCGCAGGATGGAGGGCCGGCATGCCCCAGGACCTCGTTGGTTCGCTCCCCGGTGCGCTGCTCGAGCTGTCGGTGCTGCTGGCGATGGCGGTGTTCGTCGGCCTGTTCTCGCAGCGGGCGCGCATCCCTCTGACCGTGGTGCTCACCCTGGCCGGCATCCTGATCGTGTCGCTCGGCGGTCAGCCGCAGCTGCTGGTGCTGCTCGCCGGTGAGGGCTTCGAGCAGGTGCTCGTCAACCTGTTCCTGCCGGTCCTGGTGTTCGAGGCGGCGATCGGCCTGTCGACCCGCGAGTTCGTGCGCAACCTCGTGGTGATCTTCCTGCTCGCCAGCGTCGCGCTGGCGCTCTCGGCCGCGCTGATCGGCCTCGGTCTGTACGCCCTGCTCGGGGTGCCGCTGGCGGCCGCGTGGCTGTTCGGGGTGCTCAGCTCGGCGACCGACCCGGTCGCGGTGGTCGCCGTGTTCCGGGAGCTCGGGGTCCCGCGGCGGTTGATGACCCTGGTGGAGGGCGAGAGCCTGCTCAACGACGGCGTGGCGATCGTGCTGAGCCAGGTGCTGGTCGTGGTCGCGTTGGGCGGACGCATGACGCTCGGGCAGGGCGTGGGGGACTTCATCGAGGTGTTCCTCGGCGGCGCGCTGATCGGGATCCTCGTCGGGGCGCTGGCGGCCCTGGTCCTGCCGTTCGTCCAGCCGTTGCCGGCGGCTGCGCTGTCGGTGGCGATCGCCTACGGGGGATTCGTGCTGGCCGAGGAGACGCTGGGCTTCTCGGGGGTGATGGCCACGGTGGCCGCCGGGGTCGTGCTCGGGGGGCTGCTCGACAGCCGTGCGGAACCGGCCGTCCGGGCCCAGCTGCACCAGCTGTGGGGTGCGCTGTCGTTCATCGCGAATGCCCTGCTGTTCCTGTTCATCGGGCTCTTGCTCGACGTCGGGTTGCTGGTGGCCAACCTGCCGGCGGTGGCGATCGCGATCGTGGCGGTGCTGCTGGCGCGGCCGCTGGCGATCGTGCCGCTGGTCGCGGTCCTGCAGCGCATCGGGGCCGTGCCCCGTGTCGGGCGGCGCAGCTCGGCGGTGCTGGTGTGGGGTGGGTTGCGCGGCGGGGTGGCGCTGGCCTTGGCCTTGGCGCTGCCGGTCGAACTCG
The DNA here is from genome assembly GCA_007121975.1 of Nitriliruptoraceae bacterium. Taxonomy (GTDB): domain Bacteria; phylum Actinomycetota; class Nitriliruptoria; order Nitriliruptorales; family Nitriliruptoraceae; genus SKJO01. The sequence goes on from SKJO01000209.1 coordinate 3,284, forward strand.
CGCAGCGCGAGCTGTTCATCGCGATGACCACCGGGGTGGTGCTGACCACGCTGCTGCTCAACGCCACCACCATGCCCGCGCTGATCCACGCCCTCGGGCTCGATGAGCCCGACGACGAACAGCGCTACCTCGAGGCCATCGGCCGGCTCGCGGCGATCGCGGCGATCCGGACCCGGCTCGAGGCCCTCGGGTTCCACGATGCGCTGGTCGACGCCCACCTGCAGGTCGCTGCCGCCGACGCCGGCGAGCGCTTCGAGCGGGCCCGGCTGACCGGTGTGCAGGAGGTCCGCCTGCTGGTGCTGCGCGGGCTGCACATCGAACGCGAGACCTACCAGGACCTGCACGATGCGCAGCTGCTCGCGCCGATCTCGACCCGCACCCTGATGCAGGAGATCGATGACGAGATCGAGGAGGTGGAGCTCGGCCGGTTGCGGGTCGATGCCGAGCGCCGCGGTGAGCTGCCCTGGTTCGGTCGGGTGCAGCGGCAGCTGGTGGGGTGGCTGCCCCCGCCGATCGGGGTCGACCTGGCGGCGGCTGCCCAGGTCGAGGTGGCGGCCCGGCGGCTCGCGGCGCGCCGGGCCGGCGAGGAGCTCGAACGTTTCCGGGACTTCGCCGAGGTCGACGGCGGCTCGGTCGACGAGGCCAAGCGACCCTTCGCGTCCTGGGAGCGCGCTGCGGCCGCTACCCTCGAGGCGTTCGAGCACGACGCGGCGCTCGACGATCGGCTGCTCGCGCGGCGCCAGGCCAAGGCGCTCGGCCTCATCGCGGCCCGGGAGACGCTGCGTGGGCTGGTCGACGACGGGGTGCTTCCCGCGTCGGCCGCGGCTCGGGCGGACGCGCGGCTGGCCGACGAACTCGGGCAGATCGGGAGCTGATCCCGCCCGCGCGGCGCGCAGCTGCGTGAGGAGATCTGATGACCGCCGTGCCCGACGCCCCCGCCCGCTTCGACGCCCTGCCGTTGCGCGACGAGCTGCTCAACGTGCTCGGTCGCCTCGGCTACGAGGAGCCGACGCCGATCCAGCTGCAGGCGATCCCGCCGCTGCTCGACGGTCGGGACCTGCTGGGTCAGGCGGCCACCGGTACGGGCAAGACCGCCGCCTTCGCGCTGCCCCTGCTGCAGCGTCTCTCGCCGCCCCCACGTGGTCCGCGCCCGCAGGCACTGGTGCTGGTGCCCACCCGCGAGCTGGCGATGCAGGTCTCGCAGGCGATCCACACCTACGGCCGCGGGCTGGACGCACGGGTGCTGCCGATCTACGGCGGCCAG
>SKJO01000183.1 GCA_007121975.1 Nitriliruptoraceae bacterium
ACCGACGAGGGCGTCCCGCAGTTCAGCCCGGCCATGATCGACTCGTGCCCCGCGTCGATGGTGGTCAGGGCGCCGGCCTCGGCCGACACCCGCAGACAGTCCGCGCTCAGCGGCTCGACGGTCACGAACCGGGGCAGCGGCGCCCCGGCGGCGTGCGCCCGCAGGTAGTGGCGGATGCCGGCGGCGGCAAACGCCCCCACCCCCGCCTGCAGCAGCACGACGCTCGGCGGGGCGCTGAGCTGCTCGTCGGCCTCGTCGAAGATGGTGTCGTAGCCGTCCATGACCCAGGTGGGCACCTGCACGTCGTCGTCGCCGAGCGCGACATCCGCCACCGCGATGCGCCCGTGGGTCTGCGCCTCGGCGGTGGCGCGCGCGACCGCGCTGTCGTAGTTGCCGGGGTGCACGATGACCTCGGCGCCCTCGCCGGCGATCGCGTCGATGCGGGCCTGCGCGGTGCCCTCGGGCACGAAGATCACCGCCCCGAACCCCAGCAGCCGGGCCGTGCGGGCCACCCCGCGCCCGTGGTTGCCGTCGGTGGCCGAGGTCAGTGTCACCTCGCCGAGCTCGGCCGCGGCCGCCAGCAGCTCGGCCATGCCGGCACCGGCGACCGGGCGCCCGGCCTGCTCGAGGATCAGGCGGTGCACCGCCCACGAGCCGCCGAGGATCTTGAACGAGGGCAGGTCCAGCCGCCACGACTCGTCCTTGACCCACACCCCACCGAGCCCGAGCTCGGCGGCCAGATCGTCCAGCGCGTGCAGCGGGGTCGGGGCGTAGCCCGGCAGGGTGCGGTGCAGGTCGCGTGGGCGCAGCTCGGCGCTCGGCGCCTCACCGCCCTCGGGGCCTGCCTCGACGATCCACGCCCGCATCGCTCCGGTCACCGCCGCCATGGCGGACCTCCTTGGTCTCGACGTTCACCGTAGGTCGCCCACGAGGTCCTCGGGGCGGACCGGCGCCCGGGTCAGCGCCCGGCCGGTGGCCGCCCGGATCGCGGCGACGACCGCCGGCGTGGCCGACATGGTCGGCAGCTCGGCCATGCCCTTGGCCCCGAACGGCCCCCACGGCGAGGGCTGCTCGACGAGCACGGCCTCGACCTCGGGGGCGTCGAGGCAGGTCGGCAGCAGGTAGTCGGTGAAGCTCGCGTTACGGATCACGCCGCGGTCGAGCACGACCTCCTCCATGATCGCGTGTCCCATGCCCTGGGCGATGCCGCCCTCGATCTGGCCGTGCAGCTGCTGGGGGTTGAGCGCACGGCCCACGTCCTGGGCGATGGCGATCTCGACCACCCGCACCAACCCGAGGTCGGGGTCGACGTCGACCACCGCGCGGTGGGCCGCAACGCAGAAGTCGACGTGCAGCGCACCCTGCCCGTCGGCGTCGGGCTGCTCGGTGGGCCGGTGGCGGTAGCGCACGTGGTGCTCGACCGGCGCGTCGGCCACCAGCTCGGCCAGGGAGGCCAGCAGCTGCTCACCACGCCACACCCCGGCGTCGTCGAGGTGGTCGCCGCCGACCCGCGCGAGCGCCTGCGCGCGCACCACCCTGGCCGCCTCGAGCGCCGCGTTGCCCGCCATCTGGGTCTGGCGGGACGCCGAGGTGGAGCCGGCCGAGCCGATCCGCCCGGTGTGGTCGAACACCACCTCGACCTCGGCCATCCCCAGCGTGGAGCGCACGACCTGCGCGAGGATCGTGACCATGCCCTGCCCGACCTCGATCGCGGCGGTGTGGACCCGGGCGCCCCCGGCGGTGAGCTCGACCCGGGCCTCGGCGTAGTCGTCGAAGCCCTCGCTGAACTGCAGGTTCTTGAGCCCGACCGCGTAGCCGACCCCGCGCACCACCCGGTCGCGGGGGGTGGTCAGCCCGGTGCCCCCGGGCAGGCGCCGCGGATCGTCGTCGGCGGCGGCGGGCGGGTCGGGCAGCGGGATGGCGGCCACCGAGCGCAGCACCTCGGCGGTGGGCAGCGGATGCTCGATGAGCTGTCCGGTGGTGGCCAGGTGATCGCCGGGGCCGATCGCGTTGCGCAGCCGCAGCTCGAGCGGGTCGAGTCCGAGCGCGTCGGCCAGCCGGTCCATCTGGGCCTCGGCCGCGAAGCAGGGCTGGTTCGCGCCGAAGCCCCGCATCGCTCCCGACAACGGGTTGTTGGTGCGCAGTGCGTAGCCGTCGACCTCCACGCGCTGGCAGCGGTAGGGGCCGAGCGCGAAGTAGCTCGAGTTGGCGACCACGGCGCTGGAGGTCATCTCGTAGGGACCGCCGTCGAGCAGCAGCTGGGCCTCGACGCGGATCAGCCGCCCGGCACGATCCGCCTCGTGGCGGTAGCGCATCAGCGCCCCGTGGCGCTTGACGTGGCCGACGAAGCTCTCGGTGCGGTCGTAGACCATCTTGACCGGCCGCCCCAGCCGCAGCGCCAGCATCCCCAGGTGGGTCTGCAGGCTCAGGTCCTCACGCGACCCGAAGGCCCCACCCAGCCGGCAGGGCTGGACCCGGACCTGCTCGGGGCGCAGACCCAGGCAGGCGGCGAGCTGGGTGCGGTCGACATGCGTCCACTGGGTCGGGCCCCACAGATCCAGCCCGCCGAGCCCGTCGGGCACGGCCAGCCCGGCCTCGGTGCCCAGCGCCGCGGGATCCTGGGTGGCGGTGGTGTAGGTGTCCTCGACGACGACCTCGCCGCGGGCGTCGGGATCCCCGCGGCGCACCCGCACGTGGCGGAACACCGACCCGCGGGCCAGCGCCTGGTCGAGGTCGGTCAGCGGCTCGAGCTCCTCGAGCTCGACGATGATCGCGGCGGCCGCGCGCCGGGCGGTCTCCGGGTCGGCGGCGGCGACCACCGCCACCGCCTCGCCCCAGCAGCGCACCTCACCCTCGGCCAGCACCGGCTGGTCGGTGACCTTCTGGCCCTGGTAGCGGTGGCCGGGAACGTCGTCCTGGGTCAGCACGGCGTGCACCCCGCGCATCGCCAGGGCCGGGGTCACGTCGACGCGGACCAGTCGCGCGTGCGGCAGCCACGCACGGCGGGTCGCCCCCCACACCAGGTCCTCGGCGTGCAGATCCCCGAGGAAGTCGAACCGGCCGGTGACCTTGGGCACGGCGTCGGGCCGCCGCACGGAGGTTCCCACGCCGCCGCGCACCACCGGGCGCTGCACCAGGACCTCGCTCACGACCCACCTCCCTGCGCGGCCTGGGCGGCCGCCACGGCCCGCAGGATCGCGCCGTAGCCGGTACAGCGGCACAGGTTGCCCGACAGGGCCTCGCGGACCTCGGCGTCGCCGGCCTCGGGGCAGGTCTCGAGCAGGTGTGCCGCGGCGACCACCAGTCCCGGCGTGCAGAACCCGCACTGCACCGCGCCGGCGTCGACGAACGCCTGCTGCACGGGATGCAGCTCACCCGCGGATCCACCGGCCAGCCCCTCGACGGTGGTCACCCGGGCCCCCTCGGCGTCCGCGGCGAGCACCAGGCAGGCGCAGACCACCTCGCCGTCGAGCAGCACCGAGCACGACCCGCACTCCCCCTGCAGGCAGGCGTCCTTGGCCCCGGTGAGCCCGAGCCGCTCGCGCAGCACCCACAGCAGGCTCTCGAAGCCGCCGACCTCGGCGCTGCGCGGCTCGCCGTTGACCTCGAGCGTCACGATCATGACCAGCACCTCTCGAGCGTTCGGCGGGCGAGCACCCCCGCCGCATGCCGGCGGTAGGCCGCGCTCGCACGGTGGTCGTCGATCGGCGCGATCTCCTCGCGCACCAGCGCCTCGAACCGGTCCATCACCGCCGCCGAGGGCCGGGCGGTGCCCGACACCAGGGCCTCGGCGCGCCGCGCGCGCAGCACCGTGGGTCCGACCGCACCGAGTGCCACCCGGGTCGCACCATCCGCGTCGCGCACCACGCAGCAGTTGACGGTGGCGATCACCATCGCCTGGCGCACCCCGACCTTGGCGAACGCCTGGTGGGCCGGCAGGGTCTCGGGCAGCGCCACCCCCACGATCAGCTCGCCGGGTCGCCGGGCGGTGCGCTTGGGACCGAGCAGGAACGCGTCCCAGGCCAGCTGCCGACGCCCCCCGTCCGAGGCCAGCACCACCTCGGCGTCGACGGCGGCGAGCCACGGCAGCGCGTCACCGGCGGGGCTGGCGGTGCCGAGGTTGCCGCCGAGGGTGCCGACCGCCCGGATCTGGGGGGAGCCCACCGTGCGCGACAGCTGTGCCAGCCCGGTGATCGGCCCGGCCTGCATCCGGGCCCAGCTCACCCCGGCGCCGATCATCCGCGCATCCCATTCGCGCAGCTCGGGCACCCGGCGCAGCGCCACCACCGAGGCCGGCCGCCGGTGGGTGAGGTTGACCTCGACCATCAGGTCGGTGCCCCCCGCCAGCAGGGTCGCGTGCGGGTCGGCCGCGAGCGCGGCAAGGGCCTCGTCGAGACCCTCGGGCCGCTCGATGTGCATACGCCTGGGCCCCCTGCGTCGTCCGTGACCACGGACGCTAGCCCACCCGCCGCGTCCCGGGCAGCGGCACCAGCCCATCACCTGGGGGTCCTTCGCCCCTCGTCACCGAGCCCGAACGCCAG
>SKJO01000210.1 GCA_007121975.1 Nitriliruptoraceae bacterium
CGTGCGGACGCATGGGCTCATGCGGTGGTGTGGTCGGTGAGCACGGCTCGGAACCTGGCCAGGTCGCGCAGGTGCTCGCCGGCCAGGATCTCGACGACCCGGTCGTCGTCGATGTCGGCGTAGCCGTGCACAAGCAGGTTGCGGAAGCGCGCGAGCGGAACGAGCGAGCTCGCGAGGTCGTCCGGGATCCAGCCGGCACGTCCGAGCTCCTCGAAGACCTCGGCGAAGGTGGCAGGCACGTCCCCCGCCTCCGACGCGAGGATGTGTTGTCCTGCGTCGATCGCTGCTTCGGCGGCGACGATGAACAGGTACTTGGCTGAGTTCAGGAGATGGACATCACCCCGGACCTCGTCGGCGCCGCGACCGCGCAACTCCTCAAGCGTCGCCTCGGCGTCTGCCAGGTGCTCGAGCATCGCTCGTAAGCGGGCAGCGTCGACCATCAGCGCCGGCCCTCGGCCATCGCCCGGAGCACCAACCGGTCCATCTCGCGAGCGTGGTACTCGACGTCCACGTACGGCCGGTAGATCGCCGTCTCCCAACGGACCCGGTCGACCCGCTCGTGACCCGTGACCACCACACGTTCGGTCAGGATCCGGCCGGCGAGCCGCAGCGGCGCTTCCTCGAGGTCCACGACATCGACGGCCCGCTTCAGCGCCACCTCGAGATCCCCACCGAGGCGCAGACACCGCTGGAACCGCGTGGCCGCATCCATACCTGGTTCGAAGTGCACGGCGACGTCGACGTCGCTGTCCGGCCGATCCTCGCCACGAGCCACCGAGCCGAACAGGTAGCTGAACGCGACCGGATGGCGCGCAACGACCTCCGCGATCCGGGACAGCAGGCCATCGTCCATGGGGCAACCGTAGCGAGGCGAGCGCCTTGGAAGCAGGACGTGTCGTAAGGAGCTGCCGATCCCTCCACCGTTCCCCGCTGGCCGCTGCACATTCGCCGCGGTCACGGTGATCGGGCTGGTGACGGTCACCGCGCTGCTCGGGCTCGGCGGGCTGGGGCAGTTCATCCTGCGCGGGTTCCGGGTGCTGCCGCCCTACCCGACCCAGATCATCGTCGGCACGTTGCTGTCGGTCGTGCTGGCGGTGGTGGTCGACCTGGCGCTGCTCGCGCTCGAGCGGGCGCTGACCCCCTGGTCGCGGCTGCGGGTGACGGTCTGATGGAACCGCTCTCCGACGTCATCGCCTGGTTCGGTCAACCGGACCGGTGGTCGTTCACGGAGGGCCGTGGCGTGCCGTTCCGCACGATCCAGCACCTGTGGGTGTCGGTGGTCGCGACGGCCATCGCGATCGCCATCGCGGTGCCGCCGGCACTGTCGCTCGCACACCGCAGGAAGGCCGAGGCGCTCGCCTCCGCGGTGGTCAAAACCGGCCGGGCGATCCCGTCGTTCGGGCTGATCGTGCTGTTCTGGCTGTTCGCCACCCGGGTGCCGTGGATCGGCACCGGTTTCTGGCCCCTCGTCCTGGCGCTCGTGGCCCTGGCGCTGCCGCCGATCTTCACCAACACCTACACCGCCATCCGCGAGGTCGACGCCGCCACCGTCGAGGCCGCACGCGGCATGGGCTACGACGAGCGGCAGGTGCTGCGCCAGATCGAGCTGCCGCTGGCCTCGCCGGTGATGTTCGCTGGCATCCGGCTCGCGTTCGTGCAGATCATCGCCACCACCGCCATCGGCGCGATCGTCACCAACGGCGGTGGGCTCGGCCGGTTCGTCGTCGACGGCTTCGCGCTCGGCCGCGCCGGCCGCGCCGAGGTGCTGGCCGGCGCGCTGCTGCTCGCCGGGCTCACGCTGCTCGCCGATGCCGTGTTCGCCGCCATCGAGAAGCGGCTGATCCCGGCTGGCGTGCGCAGCGACAGCAGCGTCGCCGTCGTGGCGAACCAGGGCGGCGCCGCGGGATAGACCCCCGACGCCACGGCTCGTGCGCTCGCCATCGTTCTCGCCGTCCCTGGCGCCCGCGGGCCTCTCGATCCTGGATCCGCCGGTCGGGTGACGGCGGTCACGGGGATCGACGCCTGCTGCCACGAACGGCGACGATGCCAGCGGCAAGGGAACACTCGCTGGCCGAGGGCCAGTGAAGGTCGTGGCTGTCGGGGTGATCTCCGATGGGGGCGACCTGGTCCACCTGATCTCCTTCTGGGTCCGTGGTCGCCGCGCCCGCCACATCGGCGCCGCGAGCGACGCCGTCGAACGCACTCGTGCGGGCGGCGTGCTCATCGTCGTTCGGCCGGCAGTCTGCCACCGGCTCCGACCCACATCGGACGGCAGGCCTTGCCGGCGACGAGAGGTTGCGCGGTCAGGCCTGGAGGCGAGGCAGGCCGACCGCTCGCCAGAAGGCAGCAGGGACGGTCTCGAGGAACCGCTGCATGTCGCTGCGCAGGCCCGCGAGGTCGCCGATGAACCCGGCGAGGTTCGGGTCACCCGCGGTCGGCGGGCCGGCGACCAGGAGCAGATCGTCCGCGATCTCCAGGCTGCGGCCGTCGAAGTCGCGGGCGAGCATCGCCTGGAGCTGAGCATCGAGCAGCTGCACCGTGAGGGTCCGGTTGCGGGCCTCAACCCGGAACCGGCGGTTGAACTCCGAGGACTCCAGTTGTTGGTCGTCATGCCTCAGCCCCAAGCGCCCGAGGACCGACTCCGGCTGGACGAGAAGGCGGGACGGGACGTGGACCGGCAGGCGTACCACGACGACGGCTTCCTGTCGGCGGTCGACGTGCCGGGAGTCACCTCGGCGGCGGGGCACCTCCCACCACCAGCGGAACATCGCGCACTCGAGCGTGTACGGCGTGCCGGCGAGCGTGACCTCGAGGGGGCCGGTCAGTCCGTACTCGAGCCCGTACCGCCGCTCGCCACGGGGCGTGACCGCGAACCGGCTCGCGAGGTCGTCCGGGGAGAGACTGCACGGGACGACCGTGGGCCGCAGGCCGTCCCGCAGCGCCAGCGCGTAGAAGTCGTCGCTCTTTCGCTTGTTGCGTCGCCGCTGGCTGGCGGCGGCCGCGAGCGCGATGCCGGCCCCGACGACCAGGGCGAGCACGAGCGCCTCGGACGAGAAGCCGAACACGACCGCGGCGTTCACGAGCGCGGCGGTCGGTGTGGAAGTCCGCAACGACTGAGGATCCGTCGTCTCCTTCCCGCTCGGTCGATATCTCGCTCTCTTCGGGTGTCGACGGGCGGCCGGGGTGATGGTGGCGGCTTGGACCAGAGGGCAGCCGGCGCTGGGCGACGAGTCTGCCACAGGGCCGCTTCGCATCCCATCTGCCCGCGGTGGGTGATGACAACCTCGGAAGACTTCCGTACGGTGGAACCGGACCCCAACGGGAGCGGGGTGGGACCGACGAGCTGCTGCACTCGTTGCGGCGCCGACAGGTCCGGCATGACCGCCGCAACGGTGCGCGGATGCCTCGGCACCGGCTCGGCCCGCGCGGGAACGGTGGCGTAACGCCGCGGACAGCGCGTCAGCACCCCTCCTCGCCCGTCGGTGGCGACGGTGCGTCCGTGCACCCGCTCTCGCGGGCTGGTCGCACCACTGGACACGACAGCCGATCTCGACGGAGGGAAGCACCATGGCGGTCGAGCCGATGATGGACACCATGACGACAGGCGGCGTCTCCGATGCCCTGCTGGACCAACTGCGCGCGTCGCTGCGGGGCGAGGTGATCGACCCGCAGCATCCCGTCTACGACGCCGCCCGGAGCATCTGGAACGGGCTGATCGACCGCCGCCCTGGCGCCATCGCGCGTTGCGCCAGCGTCGCGGACGTCGTCGCCGCGGTGCACCTGGCCCGCGAACACCGGCCGCCGGTCAGCATCCGCGGCGGTGGGCACCAGGTGGCGGGCAGCGCCCTGTGCGACGACGGGCTCGTGATCGACCTCTCCGCGATGCGGGGCGTGTGGGTCGATCCCGAGAACCGCACCGCCTGGGTCCAGGCAGGGGCGACCTGGGGTGACCTCGATCCCGAAACCCAGCTGTTCGGGCTCATGACGCCGGGCGGCGAGGTGTCCACGACCGGGGTGGCGGGCTTCACCCTCGGTGGCGGCATGGGGATCACGATGCGCCAGCACGGCCTCGCCTGCGACAACCTGCGGTCGATCCAGATTGTCACCGCCGACGGCGAGGTCCGCACAGCCAGTCGCGACGAGCACCCGCACCTGTTCTGGGCCGCCCGCGGCGGTGGCCGCGGGATCGGTGTCGTGACGGGCTTCGAGTTCGCGCTGCACCCGCTCGGCCCGGAGGTCGTCGCGCTCATGACCCTCTACCCCTACGAGCAGGCCAGCGAGGTGGCCCGCGCATGGCGTGACGCAGCACCCGAGGCGCCAGAGCGTTTCACCCCGCAGCTCGTGCTGTGGAGCGTCCCACCGGACCCGGAGATCCCCGCCGAACTGCACGGCCGCAAGGTCGTCGTCAGCGCCGGGATGTACGCCGGCCCGGCCGAGGAGGCGGGCCCGACGCTCGCACCGTTCCGCGAGCTCGCCACGCCGCTGCTCGACGCGACCGACACCGTCCCGTACGTGGCGGCGCAAAG
>SKJO01000369.1 GCA_007121975.1 Nitriliruptoraceae bacterium
CCGAAGGCCTCGCGCTCGCGGGCGTACTCGATCGCGAGCTCCAGGGTGCGCTGGGCGGCGGCGACCGCGCCCAGCGCCATCACCGTGCGCTCCCAGGCGAAGGCACGGGTGATCTGGGCGAAGCCGCTGCCGATCTCGCCGATGCGGTCGGCGTCCGCCACCCGCACCCCGGTCAGGGTCAGCTCACCGGTGTGCGAGGTGCGCCAGCCCAGCATCGGCAGCCGGCGGCGCTCGAAGCCGGGGGAGGAGGCGTCGACCGCGAACAGCGTGATGCGGGCGTGGTCGTCCTCGCCGGGGGCGCCGTCAGCCACCGACACCTTCGCCGCGACCACGGCCCAGTCGCACCAGGAGCCGTTGGTGATGAACACCTTCTGGCCGGTCAGCAGCCAGTCGTCGCCGTCGCGCACGGCGCGGGTGGTGAGCGAGGCGACGTCGCTGCCGGCCTCGGGCTCGGTGATCGCGAGCGCGCCGATCTGCTCGCCGCGCAGGGTGGGGGGCAGCAGCCGCTGGCGCAGCTCGTCGGAGCCACCGCGGTCGACGTACAGCGCGGCGAGGTCGGTGGTGGCGCCGAGGTCGGCGGCCAGCCCCCCCGACAGGCAGCGGGCGAGCTCCTCGACCCAGACGGCCTGGGCGAGCAGATCGGGGCCCGAGCCGCCGACCTCGGGGCCGAACTTCAGGCCGAGGAAGCCGGCCTCGCCCACCGTGGCGAACAGCTCGCGCGGGAAGTCCTCGTCACGCTCCCACTGCTCGACGTGGGGCAGGATCTCGCGCTCGACGAAGCGCCGGGCGCTGGTGCGCAGCTGCTCGTGCTCGGGGCCGAACAGCGGCCGGGCCGAGGTCTCGGCGCTGAGGGTGGGGGAGAGATCCAGCGTGCTCATGGCGGTCCTCGTCGGTGAGCTCGTGGGTGCGGAGCAGCGCGGTGGCCTACAGCCCGAGGAGCTTGGAGATGATCTCGCGCTGCACCTCGTCGGAGCCGCCGCCGACGCGGGCCAGCCGGGCGTCGCGCCAGGCCCGCTCGACGGGGAACTCGCGGCTGTAGCCGTAGCCGCCGTGCAGCTGCAGGGCCTCGTCGGCGACCCGGAACGACATCTGCGCGGCGGCGAGCTTGCACATCGCGATCTCGGTGACCGCGTACTCGCCGCGGTTCCAGCGGTCGCAGGCGTCGTAGACGAGCTGGCGGACCTGCTCGATGTCGGTGGCCATGTCCACCAGCCGGTGCCGGGTCGCCTGGAACCGGGCGATGGGACGGCCGAAGGCCTCGCGCTCCCGGGTGTAGGCCAGCGCACGGTCGAACATCAACTGGGCGGCGGCCACCCCGCCGATCGCGCCGATGAGCCGCTCGCCCTGCAGCTGCCACATGATCTGCTTGAAGCCCTGCCCCTCGACGCCGAGCAGCGCCTCGCCGGGCACCCGCACCCCGTCGAGGTGGATCAGGGCGGTGTCCGAGGCGCGCATCCCGACCTTGTCGAGCTTGCGCGCCACCTCGAAGCCGGGCAGGTCGGTGTCGACCAGGAACAGCGAGATGCCGCTCCACGGGTCGTCGGAATCGGCGGCGGCGGTGCGCACCACCATGGTGACGAAGTCGGCGCGCAGCCCGTTGGTGATGTAGAGCTTGGCGCCGTCGATGATCCAGTCGCTGCCCTCCCGGCGGGCGCGGGTGCGGATCGCGCGCACGTCGGAGCCGGCCTCGGGCTCGCTGATGCCGATGGCGGCGACCTTCTCGCCGCGCACGGCGGGGGCGAGGTAGGCCTGCTTCTGCTCCTCGGTGCCGAACTTGAGGATCGGGGGCGTGGCCATGTCGGTCTGCACGCCGATCGCCATCGGCAGCGAGCCCGAGCCGCAGCGGGGCAGCTCCTCGGCCAGCACCACCGTCGCCCAGTAGTCCGCGCCCTGCCCGCCGTACTCGGGGGGGACGGCCAGCCCCAGGTAGCCGAGCTCGCCCATCCGCGGCCAGACCCAGTCGTCGATCCAGCCGGCCTGCTCCCAGGCCTCGGCATGCGGCGCGAGCTCGTCGGTCACGAAGCGGCGGATCGCCGCGCGCAGCTGCTCGTGCTCCTCGGTGAACGGTGAGGTGCGCACGGCTCTTCGCCTCCCGGTCGACGGTCGCTGCAGTATGTCACGAGCGGAACGGACATCGGGAATCCGTTCCGCTCAGTCCTCGGACGTCGAGGTGGGCCCGCCGGTCGCCAGCTGGAAGCCGAGCAGCTGCTCGACGCCCTCGAGCAGCTCATCGAGCATCCCGAGCCGTTCGCCCAGGTCGGTGCTGGCCAGGACCCGCTGCGCGTCGAGCGGGTTGAGCGGGGCGATCACCGCGGTCTGCCAGCCGGCCACCTCGGGGTCGTCATCGAGCTCGAGCGTGGCCGGCACGCCGTCCTCGCCGAGCTCGCTGAGCATCGCGAGCACCCGGCGCAGGGGGCCCACCAGTCGCTCGCGGGCGGCCGCGAGATCGCTGGTGTCGCCAGCGGACGGGGCGTCCTCGAGCGGCTCCACCTCGGCGATCGGATACGGGTCGTCGGGCAGCCACCGGGTGACCTGGAAGCGGGAGGTGCCCAGGCCCACGACCAGCCACCGGCCGTCGTCGAGTTGCTCGGCGCGCAGGATCTGCGCGACGGTGCCCACGTCGGTGCGCTGGTCGCCGCCGCCGACCTCGTGGCCGCGGGTGATCAGCGGCACCCCGAAGCGCTTGTCGCCGGCGAGCACCTCGTCGACCAGCGCGCGGTAGCGGGGCTCGAACACGTGCAACGGCAGCACCATGTGCGGGAAGAGCACGTTGCCCAGCGGGAACATCGGCAGGGTGGGCATGGGCGCTCCTCGAGTGGGGGTCAGCCAGGGTTCGCGGCTGGCCCCCGTGCCGGGTGGCCCGGCCGGCCGGCGTTGACGACCGGGGGGGTGGGCTGGTACCAACCCGCCATGAGCATCCTCGACGAGTCCACCATCCGCAGCGCGCTCGCCGACCTCGACGGTTGGGAGCTGCGCGACAACGCCATCGTGCGGGAGCTGCGCTTCGACGGCTTCCTCGACGCGATCGCCTTCATCGACCGGCTCGCGCCACTGGCCGAGGCCGCCGACCACCACCCGGAGCTGTTCAACGTCTACTCGCGGGTGACGGTCACGCTCAGCACCCACGACGCCGGCGGGGTCACCCAGAAGGATCTCGACCTCGCCCGGCAGATCGACGGCGTCGTCGCCGGCTGAGCGCCGGGAGCATCCTGAGCACGTACCCCGGCGCCCGGTGGCGGGCGAGGAGCGTCGCATGCACATCGAGCTCGGCGGCAAGGTCGCGGTGGTCACCGGGGCCAGCCGCGGGATCGGTGAGGCGGTCGTGCGCGAGCTGCTCGCCGCCGACGTGCGCGGGGTCGTGATCACCGGGCGCAAGCCCGAGACGCTCGAGCCGCTGGCCGAGGAGCTCGGCGACCGGGTGGTCCCGGTGGTCGGCAACGTGGTCGACGAGGCGCACGCGCAGGCTGCCACCGCCCGCGCGGTGGAGCACTTCGGCGGCCTGGACCTGCTGGTCAACAACGCGGGGACGAACCCGGCCGCGGGGCTGATCGCGGAGGTCGACCTCGGGGCGGTGGACCGCACCTGGGAGGTCAACCTGCGCGCCCCGCTGGTGTGGTCGCGGGCCGCGTGGCACGCCGCGATGCGCGAGCACGGCGGGGCGATCGTGTCGATCGGCTCGGTCGGCGGGCTGGCCCCCTCGCCGGTGCTCGGGGCCTACAACGTCTCCAAGGCCGCCCTGCACCATCTGACCCGGCAGCTGGCCCACGAGCTCGCGCCGGGCGTGCGGGTCAACGCGGTCGCGGCCGCGATCGTGCGCACCCGCTTCTCGCAGCTGCTGTGGAGCCACGACCCCGAGGCGATCGGCCGGGCGCATCCGCTGCAGCGGCTCGGCGAGCCCGAGGATGTCGCCCGGGCGGTGGTGTTCCTGCTGTCGGACGCGGCGTCGTGGATCACCGGCACGATCCTGCCGGTGGACGGCGGGCTCAGCGGTGCCTCCAGCGGGTTCCCCCTGCCCGGATGACGCGGTCCTGGACGACGGTGCCGGGCGGGCGGGTACCGGTGCTGCACACCGGCGACCCGGCCGGCGCGCCGGTCGTGCTGCTGCCCGGACTCTCCGACGGTCTGGCGCCGGTGTCGCGGCCCGAGGCCGCGGCGCTGATCGACGCGGTCCCGCTGCCCATGCGCCGGTACCGCGGCCTGGTGGTCTCCTACCGCCACCCGGTCGCGCCGACGACCACCACCCGGCAGCTCGCGCGCGACGTGGCCGAGGTGCTGCGCGTCCACGACCACGCCCCCGCCTGGCTGCTGGCCCACTCGATGGGGGCGATGGTCGCCCAGCACCTCGCGGCCGACGCCCCGGAGCTGGTCGCGGGGATGGTGCTCTCCGCCACCTCGCCGCAGGCCGACGCACCGCTGCGCCGGGCGCTGGCGCGCTGGGCCTGGCAGCTGCGCACCCGGCGCTTCGAGGTCTTCGCCCGGGATGCGGTGGCGACCTCGGCGACCGGGGGCGC
>SKJO01000446.1 GCA_007121975.1 Nitriliruptoraceae bacterium
CTACGTGGGCGACGGGCCCCAGTCCCGAGAGCGGTTCGCAACGCCGCTGCGACCCCCAGCCGGCTGCGACGGTGGCCGTCCTCGGTGGTCGACGATCCGGGCCGGCACGGACCATGAAGCGCACGAGGACCTGCCGTGGTGGTCCTTCCTGCTGATCGGACCCGTCGAAGAGCTCGGCGGATGCGGCGTCGCGCTGTCGATGCTGGAGCACCAGTTCGGCCCACGGTAGGCCGGCGGGGTCCTCGGCGTCATCCGGGCGCTTCGGCACGTGCCGACCTCCCTGCTGGCCGGAACGAGTGAGAACCTCCAGGGCAGCCTTCTGGTTCCAGTCCTCTTTCGCGTTCACATGCACCCCATCAGGCCTGACGGCCACCCCTGCAACCTGCTGCTGTTCGTCGTCGCAGCCGCCGTCGTCATGAGCGTTGCGTGGCCACGTCGCTCCACCTCCATCGCCATTCAGCGCACCGAGCATCCCAACCTGCGCGTCTTCGATGCCGAATCGCTCGTCGGGAGTCCGGCCCTCGGTCGACGCGCACCTGCGGGCTCGGGTTGGGCGGAAGATGTCGTTGACAACGGTCCGAGTCGTCCGTATACCTGCGCGGGAGCCGGGTCATTCTCGCGGGTGCACCCGACGAAGGGACACCGTGGCGAAACTGGACCCGACGCTCCGGCGAGTGCTCGCCGACCACCGACGGCGCGGCGGTGGCGATCCCACGGCGGGCGGTGGCGCTCCCACGACGGACGCTCCCGACGCCCCGGCCGATCGAACCGCGTCACGGGCAGGTCGACACCAGCCAGGTGACGTCCGGAGGCTGACGACCGACGAGTCCGCGGCGGGTAGCGACGAGGCGGCGCGCGTCCACGTCGCGCTCGAACTGTCGGGCCCGGTCCCGGAACTCGAGGAGCTCGGCTTCCAACCCGTCACGGTGCTCCCGACCTCGACCGGGACCCTGGCGATGGGACCCATGCCGATCGCGCGGTTGGCGGAGCTCGAGGACCTCCCTGGCATCCTGCGGATCGAGGGCCCGCGGCCACTCGAGGCGGAACTCGACCGGAGCGTGCCCGCGAGCAACGCCACGTCCCTGCCCCTGGGTGGGACGCACTACGACGGCACCGGCGTCGTCGTCGGCATCGTCGATCACGGGTTCGACCTGCTGCATGCCGGCCTGCGCCGGGGTGACGGGCGCACCAGGATCGCCGCATTGTGGGACCAGACGGCCGAGACGGGTTCGTCGCCCGGGCTGCCAGACGGCGCACCCGGGGTCGTGCACACCCGAGGGGAGATCGACGGACTGATCTCCTCCTGGCCGTCCCCGGAGGACGACGACGAGACCCTGCCGATCGACGACCTTCGCAATCCGAAGCACTGGGCTCGGCGGCTGCGCGACCGCGCGGACCACGGCACGCACGTCACCGGAATCGCCGGCGGCAACGGCGCCAACCCCGCCGGACCGGCGGCCGGCTGCCGCGCCGCCGACACCTACGTCGGGATGGCCCCGAATGCCGACCTGGTCCTGGTGAACGCCGCGACAAGCAGCAGCCACCCGTCGCACGATCCGAGTAGCGACATCACCCTGGTGTATGCGTGCAACTGGATCTTCACGCGCGAACCGGACGACGAGCGGCGGCCGGCGGTCGTCAACCTCAGCCTGGGCAGCGCGGCAGGACCCCACGACGGCAGCTCCGTGGTCGAACGCGCCCTCGACGCCCTGCTCGTGACGCCCGAGACACCCAACGCACCAGCGGTGGCACAGCCAGGGCGTGCCATCGTGAAGTCGGCCGGCAACCGGGCGCAGCTCGAGGGACGAGCCCGGGCAATCGTCCACGGTGACGGATTACCGGAAGAGATCCTGTTCCATATGCGCCCCGACGCGGAACCGGGACTGACCCACCACCTCGAGGTCTGGTACGACGGCCTCGAGGCGCTGACCACGAAGGTCGTCTACCAAGGCCGGCTCGGCGACTCCGGGCAGGAAAGCGAAGAGGTCGCGCCCGCCAGCGCAGAGAGCTGGGCGCTCACCGTCAACGGACGGACGAGCACGATCGAGATCAGCGAGCAGGAGGTAGGCGTCAACGGCTCCCGTCAGATCTCGGTGGCCATCAGACCTCCCCCGACTGCCACGGTCAGCCACCGGCCACCGCCGGGCATCTGGAAACTGTCGCTGACGAACCCGAGCTCGAGCGGCGTCACCGTCGACGCGTGGATCCACCACCCCCAGGATGGCCTGTCCTTCATCGCCGTCCACGAGCAGAGCACCACGATCACCCATCCGGGAACGGCACACGAGATCATCACCGTCGGTTCCTACGCCCCGCCCGGCGCGATCAGCCCGGGCAGCATCGAACACCTCGCCGCGTCATCGAGCCGAGGTCCCGACCGGCTGGGTCGCCAGAAGCCGGAGCTCGTGGCCCCCGGCGTCGGCATCACCTCGGCGGTTTCCGGCGAGCGTCGGCGCACCCTGTGCTGCTCCTGGTACGAGGGGGCGTATCGGAGCAAGTCCGGGACCAGCATGGCCGCTCCGCACGTGACTGGGGCGGTGGCGCTGCTCTTCCAGGCCGATCCGACCCTCGACGCCCGGCAGGTTCGCCAGGCCCTGATCGACAGCGCACGCCTTCCGCAGGGCATGAGCGCCGACGACCTACCCGACGCTGGATGGGGACACGGCATCCTCGATGTCGGAAACGCCCTCGCCTCGCTGCCCGAACCACCGGCCGGAGGTGGGGACGACCAGGTCGACGCCCAACAACTCCAACCTGCGGCACCTAGGGAACCGGTCCGACGATCTGAGCAAGATCCCCGGCTCGGGCTTCCCTCCTTCGGTACGGCCCTGGCACAGCTGCACCGGCAGCTGGCCGACGACCCCGCCGGTCGGACCTGGGCGCTCATCGCCAGCCGGCACATCAGCGAGATCCGCCGAGTGCTGCGTCGTTCACGCCCGGCGGCCCGCTGCTGGCACCGGCTCGCCCTGCCGGAAACGCTGGCTGCCCTGGCGCAGGTGGCGGTCACGGGACACACCGCCCTGTCCTTGGAAGCACCGCCGGACGCTGACCGGTGGCGCGATGGTCTGCTGGAGGAACTCGACAAGCACGGCTCGCCGGCGCTGCGACGTGACCTCGCGCGCCATGGGGACCTGCTGCGCTCGACGCATCCGGGAGTGCTGGCGGTCGTGCTCGACGAACGAGGGCGTCAAGCCGTATGACCACCGGACCCGGCACCCCCGACCTGCTGGCCCGCGAGCTCGGAGCCGCACTGACTGCCCTCCCCGGGCTGCTCGACGGCGGCCCGGGCGGCTTGCTGGCCGAGCTCGGACTGCGACCGCCCACCACGGTGCTCGACGACCCCGCCCTGCTCGACGCCACGAACGCGCTCACTGCGGCGGTGGAGCCCCTGCCCGACCAGGTCGCGGCGCTGTCCGAAGCGATCGCGCTGGGAGACCCCGCCGCGGTGGTCGCTGCCAGCAGTGCACTGATCCCGTCGATCGTGGCGGTCACCACCAACCTGGGCGCGCTCGCAAGCGCGCTGTCCTCGTCCGCCGCCTCCGTCACCGCCCCGCCGTCGGCCGGGACCTGGCTCGAGCTCGCCGAGGCGCTCCCCCGTCGGATCCTCGAGCTTCTGGTCGTGGACCATCTCGCGACCCAACGCCCCCGGCTGTTCGCGTGGCTCGAACTGCTCGGCATCGCCGAGCGGGTGGCCGTGGACGGTGGCGACCAAACCGACACGCCGCCCTACCTACGTCGCACGGTTCGGCTCGACCGCGCCGCCACCCTGCTCACCGACCCGGACGCCTACGCGCGTGAGCGGTTCGGCTGGGGCAATGACGACTTCGACGGCATCACGCTGCTCACGGCACTGCACCGTCTCCTGGTCGACCACCTCGAGATCGATGCGATTCTGCTGCTGCCCGAGGACGACCTCGGGGTGCTCGAGGCCTTCATCGTGGGCCTCGCTGTGGACGACACGAGCCAGCCGCCCTCGCTGGTGGCGAGTCTGCGGGTGCCCGTCTCCGGGCAGGTGCAACAGCACGTGCCGTTGGAGGAGCCCTGGTCCGCCGTGGTGTCGGCATCGGGGACCGTCGGTGCGGACCTGCAGGCACGCGTGCTACCGCCGCTCTCCCTCGAGGTCGAGGCTCCCGAGGCCGCCGCGGACCTGAGCCTGCGCATCGAGTTGCGTGCAGAGCGTCCGGACCGAGATCTCGTGGTGCTCGGCCATGCCGACGGCACCCGGGTGCAGGCTGGGCGGGTCGTCGCGGCTCTCCAGATCGCCGGCTCATGGTCCCACGACGACGAAGGCGTCGTGCTGCGGCCAAGGGTCGAGTTCGGCCTCGAGCAGGGCCGCGTCATCCTCGGGCTCGGCGACGCGGACGGCTTTCTGGCCAGCGTCCTGCCCGCCGAGCTGGTCGTGGACCTCGACCTCGACGCCACCTGGGACGAGAGCGGCCTTCGGGTGACCGGCGGGGCCGGGACCCGGCTCGAGCTGCCGCTGCACCTGCAGCTGGGTCCGGTGAGCCTGCAGCGTCTCGCCCTGTCGCTGAGCGTGTCCGACACCGGTCTGCGCATCGAGGCGCGCGCAACCGCGGCACTCGACCTCGGCCCCATGCAGGCGGTCGTCGACGGTGTCGGCGCCGCGACGCAACTGGCCATCAGGGACGCCGAGATGGCGCCGATCGACGCGTCCGCGCGGTTCCTCGCGCCCTCCGGGCTCGGCCTGCACATCGACGCCGGTGCGGTGCGCGGCGGCGGCTTCATCGCCCACGACGAACAAACCGGCCGCTATACCGGCGTCCTGCAGGTCTCGGTGGCCGACGTCGGGGTCACCGCGTTGGGGCTGCTCGATACGCAGCTGCCCGACGACCAGCCCGGCTATGCCCTGCTGCTGGTCCTGCGGGGACAGTTCCCCGCCATCCAGGTCGGTTTCGGGTTCGCGTTGACCGCGATCGGTGGACTCCTCGCCGTCAACCGACGGGTGGATGTCGACGAGCTGCGTGAGCGCTTCGCCACCGGCACCGTCGGGTCAATCCTCGCGCCCGAGGACCCGATCGCCGACGCAGCGCAGCTGCTGGCCGAACTCGGTGAGGTCTTCCCGGCGGCACCCGGATCGGTCGTCGTAGGTCCCACGGTGCAGCTGCGTTGGGCCGAGCTCGTCCGTTTCGACCTCGGGCTGTTCTTGGAGCTGCCAACTGCCCGGGTTCTGCTGCTGGGGTCGGCCAGAGCCGCGATCGACAACCCGGCCGGGAGCCGGCCGCTGCTGCAGGTCCGTGTCGACGTGCTGGGCTTCCTCGACGTGCCCGGACGTCGGCTCGAGTTCGACGCGGTGCTGGTCGACAGCCACCTGCTCGAAGTCCTCGAGCTGACCGGGGGTGCCGCATTCCGGATGTCGTGGGGCGCCGAGCCCTACGTCGTGCTCAGCGTCGGCGGCTTCCACCCCCGGTACGAGCCCGCGCCCCTCGCCTTCCCCGCGTCGCTGACCCGGGTTGCCGCGTCGTACCGCGATCCCGGAGCGGTCGTGTCGCTCCGGCTCGAGGGCTACCTGGCCGTCACCACCAACAGCCTGCAGTTCGGCGGCGCGGTGGAGGCAAGGATCGTCTCCGGACAGCTGACGGCCCTGGGTCTGCTCCAGCTCGACACCCTGATCACCTTCGTCCCGTTTGCCTTCGAGATCGACTTCCGTGCCTCGTTCGAGGTCCGCTACCGCCAGGTCACGCTGGCCGGCATCGAGGTGACGGGGTCGCTGGCGGGTCCCGGGCCGCTGACCTTCAGCGGCAGCTTGACCATCCGGGTGCTGCTGCTCGAGCTGTCGTGGTCGACGACCGTCACCTTCGGCACCGCGACCGAGCCGGCACTGCCCACCGTCGCCAGCGCACTCGATGCGCTGGTCGAGGAGTTGGAACACCCGGCCAACCTCTCGGTGAGCGGCGGCGAGGACCGGTTCGTGCAGTTGGATTTGACCGACGGCTCGCCAGGACCCGGCCTGCTGGCCCCGGGCGGCGAGCTGCGCTGGAGCCAGACGCGTGCACCACTCGATGTCGTACTGGAACGCTTCGAGCGGCACCCGTTGCTGATGCCGGAACGGATCGTCGCCTCGGGTCCCGACGTGACCGGAACCACCTGGGAGCACCTCGCCCCCGGCAGTTTCGTCGATCTCGACGACAGCGAGGTGCTCCAGCGGCCGGCCTTCGAGCACCTCGATGCCGGCGTGGTGCTCGGCGTCGAGGGGACGCGGGACGGCCGCAACGAGCGGCTTCCAGTAGAGATCGAGACCATCCGCCTCCCGGGCCACGAGGGCGTCGAGGCGGCCGGGAGTGAGCTGCCGGAGCACGTCCTTCGTGCGACCGACCGCCGTCTCGGCGCTCGACCATCGCCCGGTGAGCCGATGATCGTTGTCGATGCGGTGCCGTGGGCCGTCGTGGGTGCGGCCGGCGACGTGCAGGCCACCACGACGTCGGCCACGCAGGCCCACCAGACGGCGCGTCACACGCCCGGGAGGTCCGTGGCGGTGGCTGCCACCGATCTGCTGGCGACCCCCACTTTCTGACCGGA
The DNA here is from genome assembly GCA_007121975.1 of Nitriliruptoraceae bacterium. Lineage (GTDB taxonomy): Bacteria > Actinomycetota > Nitriliruptoria > Nitriliruptorales > Nitriliruptoraceae > SKJO01. The sequence continues at coordinate 6,538 of SKJO01000446.1, forward strand.
GACCTCCGTGGCACGCATGCTGACCTTCCTGGCCTGGACGCGCGAAGGCGTCGGCGATCTGGTGACCGGCGTCGAAGGCGGGCATGCGATCGCCGCAACCCCGGTGACCCTGACCCGCTTCGACGCGACCGGCGAGCCGACCGGGTCACAGACGCGCCAGCTCAGCTTCCGACTGGCGGGCCCGGCCGAGGTGCGAGGACTCGCCCCGACGGCGATCCGGACCCGCTTCCCCACGCCCGGCACCCCCGACGCCGACATCGACCGCTGCCCGCAGGTCGAGCTGGCCGATCCGGGCCTGCCCTGGCGCTACACACCCCGGGCGAACCCGCCGGCGGACAGCGGCGCCCTGGCACCGTGGCTGACCCTGGTGGTCGGCGTCGACGGCGACGAACTCACGGAGCTCGGTGAGCAGGTCCGGCTCGACGTCGCGCTGCAGCAAGACCATCCCCTGACGCCCGATGGCCCCGTCCCCTGGGCGCACATCCAGGTCGCGACCAACGGGCGGCGCACCACGCGGCTGCTCGCGACCCGCCCGCTCGAACCAGATCGGGAGTACCTCGCTGCCCTCGTGCCGACCTTCCGCCCCGACGGCTCAGTCGCGTGGACCGGCTCCGAACCCGTCACCGTCCCGGCCTACGACCGGTGGCGGTTCACAACGGGTGTGCCAGCCGGCAGCTTCCGTGCCCTGGCCACACGCCTACAGCCCGGCGACGCGCCGGCTACGACCGGGCGCGCCGCGCTGACCTACTCGCGGTTGGATCCTGTCCCGACCGTGACGGTTCGCGGCGCGCTGGGCCCCATCGGTCCCGACGACGAACTCGCACCGGACATCCGCGACGACCTCGACACCCTGCGGACCCCACTGGCCGATACTGATGGCCGACCGGTGATCGGGTTGCCGACCTACGGTGAAGCGTGGCTCCACGATCAGCAGGAGGGGACAACCCTGCCACGGTGGTCGCGGACTCTCAACGACGACGTCCGGCACCGGGTGGTAGCAGGGCTCGGTGCACAGCTGGGTGTGGCCATCCAGGAGGAACTCGTCGAGGAGCTTTCGGCACAGCTCGGCGACGTCGGCGTGGCGGGACAGCGGCTCGGTGACCTGGTGGTCGGGATGACGGTCGGTGCCGGGCTGTGGCGCCGGCGCCTCCCGCAGGACCCCTGGCGCCGCGTCTGGGCGTTGGGTCCGGCGTTGGGGCGCGCGATGACTCCGGAGGGCTCGCTCGCCGACCTCGCCTGCGCCCCAGACCGAGCGCTGCCGGCCGGGCTGTTCTCGACCGCGGCACGGCGGGTGCTGCGGCCCGGTTCGACGCTCACGACCGCGCTGCGCGAACCCCTCGACCCACGCGATGTGCTCGCCGCGACCAACCGGTGTCGGGAGCCGTCCGGCGCACCCGGCGACGCCGACGAACTGACCGGCGACGGGCCCGGTCAACTCGATGCCCGGCTCCAGCGGGTGGTCGAGACCGGCGAGGTCGACGTCGGCGGGCTCTTCGGATGGCTCACGGGTTCGGGGTCACCTGCCCTGCACCCCAAGCTGACCCAGCCCGTGAACCAGACGGTGACGGCACTGACGGCGGCAGCGCGACGGGGTGACCGGGCACCCTACCTCGAAGCGGCCGAACTGCTGCTGACCGCGGCATCCGTCCCCGATCCGGAGAAGACCGGCGCGGGCGGCGACGAGCCCGGCACGGCGGAGAAGCAGGTCGCACATCTGCTGGCGGCACTCGGGCCGCTCAAGGAGCGGATCGGACACGACGGTGAGCAGCCGAAGGAGCTCGCGCTGCTGCTCGGACCGCTGCTCGCCCCCGAAACCGGACCCTCGCCGTGCCGGCCGGTGGCGCTGGACCGCTTGGCGCAGGCCGTCGACGACGCCTTCGACCCGACCCTACCGACAGCCTCCGCGCGGCAGCGGGTCCTGTCGAGCGTCCATGGGGTCGAATCCGACCGTGTCGCCGCTCCGGTCGAGGCCTGTCCCCGACTGGATCGGCCCGTCTGGAGCGACCTCGCAAAGGTCTGCCCGGAGTGGCTGCTGCCGGGGGTCGGGCAGTTGCCGCAGAACACGATCATCGCGCTGGCCACCAACGCGGCCTTCATCGATGCACTGCTGGTCGGCTACAACACGCAACTGCTCGCCGAAGCACGCTGGCGCAACCTGCCCCTGCGCACGGGCTGCACCCCTCTGCGACGGTTCTGGGACCGCGCCGACCGACATGGAGCTCCGCTCGACGACATCCTGGCCATCCCCGCCTGGCCGATCGCCAGCGACCTGGGTGACCCACCCAACCGACCCGAGGGGGCAGGTAGCGGCGACTTGGTCGTCGTACTCCGCAGCGAACTGCTGCAGCGCTACCCGCACACGGTGCTGAGCCTGGTGTCGGCCGAGCACGACGGGCGGGTCGATCATGACCGCGATCCCGCGCCCGACGCCCTGGTGCAGTTCCCCGGCTTCCAGGGTCGGATCGGGACCGACGTGACGTTCGTTGGGTTCGCCGGACTCGCGGCCAGCGAGGTCGATCGGTACTGGATCAGCTTCGAGGAACCACCAGCGGGCTACCACTTCCGCAACCTCGCGGCATCGCCACCATCAACGATCACTGCCACCACGGACGGGGCTGCCTTCGCTTCGGAGGCCTTCGCAGCACCCCTGCGCGTCCTGGTGCGCGGAGATGCGCTGCGGCCCGGAGGTACCCCGTGACCCGTCCTGTCTCCGCCGGCGCCTCCATCGCGGTGCTGCTGCCGCTGCGCCTGGAGACCCGCTTCGATCCCGGCCGTCTCCGGGTGCGCGTCATCCCCGATGGGCTGTGGTTCGCGTCCCCCAACGACCGCTGCTCCCGATCCGAGGCAGCGTTGGTGGAGCGCTTCGAAGCGGCCATGGCCGCAGCCGACGGGCCCGAGGCGCAGCGTGCCGCCTTCCTCGACCTGGCACGCCGGGTCGGAGGGCCCCGTGCAGCCTGGCTGGTGCGTTCCCGGACACGGCATGCGCTGCCCCTTCCCGGCCTGAGCACGCCGTCGGTCGTCGACGACGCAGCGCAACCGGTCCTGCCCCGGATCACCGGGTTCCCGGACCGTCTCAGCATCCTGCTCGGCCGAGCCGGCCGGACCCCGCAGCCGGTCCTCGAGCTCGAGGTCGATCAGGACCGGCTCCGCACCGACCCGTGGCCGACCACGCCTCGAGGCGCCGCGTCCGCCGAGCTGCGGTGGTGGGACGACTGGGACGAGGCGGTCGCGGCGGGTCTCGCGGGCACGATCCTGCTCGACGGCGACCCCGACGACATCGACGTGCTGTACGTGGTCGGTGTGTCGGACGCCGCGCCGGCGGGGTTGTTCGTCGCGCACCGCGACGCGGGCGCGCTCGGAGTCGTGGCGCCGGGTACCCCGACGACCACGGTCGACGGCGCACCGGCCGCCGACCTCGCCGGTGCTGCCGAGACCTGGTGGGAGATCCTGCACACGAAGCCCGTCGAAGAGCATCGGCGCCTCGCCCAGCTGCTGACGGGCGAGCCGGAGCTACTCGGGGCGCTGCCGGGCTCCGTCGAGGCACACGGACACCTGGAACAGGCAGCCGTTCGATCGCTGTGGCCGGGCCTCTGGGGCAGCGAGTCCGACCAGGCGTGGGCGACGGGCGCGGGGACCGGCCCGGCGGCCGACTGGGCGGCCGACTCCCTGGCACCGGAGGGACCGTTCCCGACGCTGAGGGTCGGCAACCAACCCTACGGGTTGCTCCCGGTGGCTTCGCTGCGGTCGTGGCGGCCCGATCGCAGCGACCCGGCGATGGAGGAGCGGCTGCGCAAGCCGTTGATCCATCTGGCGGAGCGCTGGGCGGCGGCGGCCATCGCGCGGGGCAGCCTGCCGGAGGTCGGCACGGACGCCGAAGCGATCCTCGACCGGCTCGCCGACGTGCCCACCTCGCCCGGCTACCTCACCCGCCGGGTCGCTCGTCTGGAGGCCTGGTGGATGGCACGCGCCATGGCGGGTCAGCCAACCGACTGGCACGCCGTCGAGGCGGCGTGGAGGGAGCGGCACGCGCTCGCAGACGAGCTCGGGCTCGTCGCATTCCGTCGCGATAGCACGACGCATCAGACGCGTCCGGTCACGCTGCCCCTGGTCAGACCCGCCAACCTCGCTGAGGGCGAGACCGTCGAGAGCGCACTTCGCCACCTCGCGGATCTCGCCGGGAACAGACCCGACCGCCTTGCAGAGTCGACGACGCTGAGCGACCTCCACGAGCGTGGCCGGCTCGACAGCGTGCTGTTGCAGCTGGTCCTGCGCTCGATCCAAGTGGCGGTCGGGGCAGTCGGACAACACCAGCTCGGGCAGACCGACGTGCCAGCTCCCGATCCCGTCGTGCGCCGCGCTCCGACCCGTCTTGAACGCTGGATCAGGTCGACGACCCCGCAGGCGCTGGCCGGACCAACCGAGCCCGCCGCGAGAGCGCGGGCCGTCATCGCCGCCGTGCGTGACCTGGCAGCGGTGCCCGAAGACCGCCTGGACGCGCTCGTACGTGCCACCCTCGATACGGCGCTGTTCCGGCTGGACCCCTGGCTGACCGCCCTGCCGGCACGTCGGCTGACCACTCTGACCGCAGCGTCCTCGACCCGGCGGCGTCTCGGCGCCTACGGCTGGGTCGACCGGCCACGACCCGGTACACCGGGTCCTACCGCCGGCGGGCTGCTGCCCGCTCCCTCGCAACGCCAGGCGGTGACCTCCGCGCTGCTGAGGGACCGAGCCGTCAACGACCCGGAACCCGACCGCTGGCGCCTGCAGTTGACCTCACGCACCGTGCGTGACGCCGACCGTCTCGGCGAGGAGGTCCGGGCCGGCGCGCACCTGGCCGAGGTGGTGGGGCGCGAGCTTGAACGCATCATCGCCGATCCGGCCCTGGTCGACGACCTTCGCCAGCGCTACCCGCTGCACCCGGAACACGACGGGACACGACCCTGCGACGGACTGGCGGCTCTGGACGACGACCTGCGTCACATCGTGCCCCAGAGAGCCGGCCCGGAGGTCGACGCGCTCGCGGCTGCGGTCGACGCCTACGGGGACCTGCTGGTGCTCGAAGGGCTGCACCACGTCAGCCAGGGCCGTGCACAGGCGGCCGGTGCGGCGATGGATGCGGCGGCGGGACTGGCCCGTCCGCCACACCTGGAAGGCATCCGCACCCATCGCGACGGCCGCACCGTTGGCACCAGCGTGCTGCTGCTGCTGGCCGACGTGCCCGAGCCGATCGACCCCGCGACGGACCTGGCGCGGGCCGAGGTCAGCCCGGCACGGCTCGCCGATACCGCCGTCGCGGCGCTGCTCAGCACCGAGGTGGGCGCAGCGCACCGATGGGAGTGGCAGGTGCGGACCGCGAGAGGTGGCCTCGCCAAGGTGTCGCTCGCCGACCTCGGGCTCGAGCCGGCCGACGCACTGGCCCTGCCGCTGGCCGACCTTGAGCGCCTGGTCGTCGAGACCGCTGATCCCGACCGCTCCGGCGCTGGGTCCGCAGCCATCGACACCGAACTGGAAGACCGCGGCGGCAGCCAGCACTACCACCAGGCCGCCGCGCTGGTCGCGCTGCTGGGCCGGGATCCCGCCGGCCCGGAGGCCATGCTCACCGATCCGCACGCGACCCCCGACCCGGCCGCGACGCGAGCTGAGCTTCGAACTCGCCTCGACCGGCTCGTCACGACCGCGAAGACGCTGATCGAGCTGCTGCGTGCGGAGCTCAAGCGAGCCTCCCGGACGGCCGTCGAGCCCTCGGAGCAGGTCGACCGACTGCTCGTCGCCGCGCGGCGCTGGGGGATCGCCCCGACGGTCGATCCAGGATCCGACGATCCACTCCGCTCACAGGTCGAGCGCTGCCTCCAACGCCTGGCCAAGAGGCTCGAGGCGGTCCCCGCGGACCTCGAGGCGGCATCTGCTCACGAGGTCGCCGAGGCGATCGCCGCGCTGGTCAGCGCCACGGGCCGTATCGCCGTGCTGTCCCGGCAGCCCGCTCAGATGCTGGACCTGCAACCCGCCGAGGACCCCGCGCTCCACCTCGACGACGCCTGGCTACCGGTGCTCGCGCCGGTCCGTGAACGGCTGGCCCGCCTCGAGGCACATCAGCTCGCGGCGCTGACCGGCACGACACGAGGCGGTGCGTTCGTGCCGGTGTGCTCACGGCCCAAGGATCCGTGGCAGACCGACGTCAGCGACCCCGGTCGGCTGGTCGTGGGCTACCTCGCTCCGGGGCTGGATTCGACGTCGTTGCGCGCAGGCGGCCGACGGGTCGCCGTCGCCCAGCTCGATCGCTTCACGGAGTTCGTCCCCGCCGAACGCCAGACGACGGCAGCAGCCTTCGGATTCGACGCGCCGGGGGCACGCGCCCCCCAGGCCATCCTGCTCGTCGTTCCCGCGGACCCGGCCAGAGCGCTCACGAGCTCGGAGCTCGCAGAGGTCGTCGCGCACGCGCGCCGGCTGGCACGCGTGCGCATGGCTCGGCCGGCGGAGCTCGACGACCAGACCCGGGCCCTGCTTCCCTCCATCCTGCTGCCGGCGACCGGCGCATCGCTCGTGGACCTGGAGCCGTGATGCCGACTTCACCGCGCCGCCCCGCCCAGGCCCACGCACCCGTCGTCGACACGGCGGCGCGCATCGAGGCCGACCCGGCTCCCGGCGATCTCGCCCGCGCACTTCGCGTCGAGGTCGCGGACCCGGCCTGGCTTCTCGGCCGGCAGTGGCAGCTCGGCGAGCACCGGGGCGAGGACGCCTCCTCGCCGGTCCGGGTCGTCGTGCGTGCCCGGCAGGACCCACTCACGCTCGAGGATCCCAGCCCGCTCGGCCAGCCGACCACCACACCGGCCGAACCCCTTCTCGAGGCGGCGCCCGACGACCACTGGACGCCGGGCGCCCGGATCCGTGCCGGCCAGCGGGTCGCGGAGGCGGCCGAGCGGTCTGGTCAGCCGCTGCCCGACGACCCGGCCCTGCGCGTAACGGGGCTCCCGCTGCCATACGACGGGTTGGACGGGCAGGCGTTCGACGGCCAGGCGTTGTGGTCCGCACGGGCCGATCTGAGCCTCCCGGAGCACTGGTTCGATCCGTGGCGCCCACCCTCCGAGCCGGCCGTAGACCACTGGAATGCGGCCGAGTTCGACTACGGCGCACGCTTCCCCGTGTCGGGCACCGTGCTACGGGTGGACCGACATGACGGTGGTGACCTGGACTGGTACCACGCCGACGCCACCGGAGCCGTCGGGGTAGTCGCCGACCAGGAACCGCCAGTCGAGGTCCTACCGAGCCATCTCGCCGTCCCCGGCGCACCCACGCTGCGCTGGTGGGCCATCGAGGATGCGGCGCGTGATCTGGGTGCGTTGGCCCCGGAGCGCAGCCACCTCGCCACGACGGTGCTCCTCGACGTCCTGTCGGGCCTGTCGAACGACTGGTTCACGATCCCGATCGAGGCCCGCTCCGGCCACCTGCTCACGCTGGTCGAGGTCGCGGTCATCGACGCGTTCGGCGACCACTGGACGCTGGAGATCCCCTCGGACTGGCACCTGTTCGCGACCGAGGGGTTGTCGCCACGATCCCTGGCCGTGTGGGCCACCGTCAGCACGGCGCTGCGAGGTCCGGTGCTGGACGAGGTCGTGGTCGGGGTGGACGAGGACGCCAACCTGGTGTGGGCCGTCGAACAGCGCGTCGGGGGTCGCAGCACCGCACCGCCAACCGCCGAAGTCGGGACGCCGCCGGAGAGGATCGAGGCTCAGCAGCAGCCGAGCTACCGATACCGCCCGAGCACGCCGGTACCTCGGCACTGGCACCCCTACGTCCTGCAGGTCGTGTCCGGAAAGCGCAGCTTCATGCAGGGCAGGGCTGCGGACCTCGAGGGCGACGAGCCGCGGCTGCGTGCGCTGCCCGCAACGCCCCTGCTCGCCGTCTCCGCGCCCGAACCTGAGCGCATGATCCACCACATCGACCCGGTCGCGCTGCCACCGACCGGCCTCCGGCTGGAGCGACGGGCGATGCTGACCCGACGGACCGATGGGAGCCCGGTGCTCTGGACCCAGCGGCGGCGTCTCCCGTCCGTCGCGCCTCCTGCCTGGCCGCTTCGTTTCGATGTGATGGACCCCGCACCGCCCGACTCTGCGGACGCACCCGCTGGGGAGAACGAAAACGACCGATCGTGAAGCGAACCGTCGGCGCTCGCGCTGCGAGTGCCGAGCAGCGCAGCCACCTGTCGGGCTGCGACGTGGGTCTTCCTGCGACGTGGGTCTTCGCTGGCCCAACGGTCGCGCAGCGTCGTGAGAGCGGTCGCGTGGCACCTTGGGAGGGCAGGCCTCGCGGCAGCGGGTCGACGTGGACGCCCGCGTGACCGAGGTCATCGCGCAGCCGGCCGGCCGCATCGAGTCCCCCAGACTCGGCCGGTCAGGCCGGCCCGGTTTCAGCGCCGCATCGGTGAGCTCCGGCCCCGACCACAAGCCGGGCCGGAAGGTGCGCGCGAATCGGCCGCGGCCGCGTGGTACCGCCAGACATCCTCGCGATCGCGCGCTCGCAGGGTCTCGAACAGCCCGGTCGGCCTCGGTGCGGCGGCACCCAACGGCCGGCGGTCCCACCCGAACCCTGGATGGATGAGGCTTCAGCGACCACGGAGACCGGCTCCTACGCTCCCGGAAGGTGGTCCCGGGCGCGAGACGCGGGGGAGAACGCACCGTGGAACTGCCCGAACGCGCGCAGGTGGTGGTGGTCGGCGGCGGCATCATCGGCTGC
>SKJO01000211.1 GCA_007121975.1 Nitriliruptoraceae bacterium
CGTGCCGGGCCGCGGTTGCCCGCGCGAGCGGGTGCACCTCGGCGGCGGGTTCCTGGCCGGCCGAGCGGGCCGGGCACCCGGTGCGCGTGCGCCACAACGCCGCAGCGAGCTGCGAGCGCGCCGAGTTGGCCGTGCACACGAACAGCACGTCGTCGGCGGCGAGCCGGTTGACCGGCGCCAGCACGCGCAGCGCGGCGGAGCAGAGGCGCACGTAGCGACGGCGGGCGTCGCCCTGCGAGGGTCCGCGCTCGACCACGCCGGCCGACTCGAGGACGCCGAGGTGGAACGCCACGAGGTTGGAGCCGAGCCCGGTCAGCTCCGCGAGCCGGCCGGGCGGCTGATCCGACAGCCGCAGGGCGTCGACGATCTCGAGGCGGTGGACGTCACCGAGCGCACGGTGGATCGCCGCGCGCTGCGCGGTGTCGCCGGCGACTGCTCCCTCGATGTTCATTGCCTCAACAGTAGTCGAGGTTTCCTGCGCCGTCCAACCCGACTCGTGGCACCGCGGCTGCTGGCAGACTGGGGACCGGACCCAAGGAGCGACGGTGGCGATCGTGGTGTGCCCGGCCTGCGGAGAGGACGAGCAGCTCACGGGCCGCACCCACGAGGGCGGTATCGAGCTCACCTGTGAGCGCTGCGGCGCCGCCTGGGAGCGCGACGTGACCCCGACCTGCCGGCTGTGCGGCTCGCAGGATCTGCAGGGCGTGCCCACCTCGACGCTGCGCGAGCACGGCCGCGGCGAGCAGTGGGCACCCTCGGGGATCCGGCTCGCCTTGTACTGCTGGGCGTGCCGGGGCGCGGACGTCACCTCGACCAAGCCGCGGCCCGGCCCCCAGCCACCGCCCGGGGGGCAGCGCGACGCCCGGCCCGGGCCGCGCCGCTGAGGCCGTGCTGTCCTAGGCTGCCGGGCCGGCGTCCCCGCCACGACGCCCCCCACGACTCGAGGAGGCCCCGGTGCGGTTGCTCGACGGGCACGGCCCCCGCCACGACCTGACCTACGAGGACGTCTTCCTCGTCCCGCAGCGCTCCTCGGTGCACTCCCGGCTCGATGTCGACCTCACCACCGTCGACGGCTCGGGCACGACCCTGCCGCTGGTCGCCGCGAACATGACCGCGGTCTCCGGCCGACGGATGGCCGAGACCCTGGCCCGCCGCGGCGGCCTGGCGGTGATCCCCCAGGACATCCCGCTGGACATCGTCGCGGAGGTGGCCGGAGGGGTCAAGCGCTGCCACCCGGTGTTCGAGACCCCGATCACCGTCGCGCCGCACCACACCGTGGGCTACGCGCTCAACCTGCTGCCCAAGCGCTCACACGGCGCGGCGGTGGTGGTCGACGAGCAGCGGCCGGTGGGCGTGGTGACGCTGGTCGACCTCGAGGGCGTGGATCGCTTCACCCAGCTGTCGCAGGTCATGTCCCGCGACCTGGTGAGCCTGCCCGACCGCATCGACCCGGCGCAGGCCTTCGACCGGCTGGCGGAGTTCCGCCACCGGCTGGCGCCGGTGGTCGACGACGACGGGCACCTGCGCGGGATCCTGACCCGGACCGGGGCGCTGCGCTCGACGCTGTACCGTCCCGCGCTCGACGCCCACGGGCGCCTGCGGGTGGCCGCGGCCGTCGGCGTCTCCGGCGACGTTCGGGCGCGCGCCGCAGGACTGCTCGAGGCCGGCATCGACGTGTTGGTGCTCGACACCGCCCATGGCCACCAGGACCGGATGCTCGAGGCCGTGGCCGCCGTGCGCGCCCTGGAGCCTTCGGCGCCGCTGGTCGCCGGCAACGTCGTGACCGCTGCGGGCACGCGCGAGCTGATCGAGGCCGGCGCGGACATCGTGAAGGTCGGGGTCGGGCCGGGCGCGATGTGCACCACCCGGATGGCCACCGGGGTGGGCCGGCCGCAGTTCTCGGCCGTGGCGCACTGCGCGGCCGCAGCGCGTGAGATCGGCGGGCACGTGTGGGCGGACGGCGGCGTGCGCCACCCCCGCGACGTCGCGCTGGCCCTGGCCGCCGGGGCATCCAACGTGATGGTCGGCTCCTGGTTCGCCGGGACCCACGAGTCCCCCGGCGACCTCGAGCACGACCCGGACGCACGGCCCTACAAGGTGTCGTTCGGGATGGCCTCGGCCCGCGCCGTGCGCCAGCGCACCGGGGACGACACCCCGTTCGAGCGCGCCCGCAAGGCCCTGTTCGAGGAGGGCATCTCCTCGGCCCGCCAGTACCTCGACCCGCAGCGACCCGGGGTGGAGGACCTCGTGGACGTCATCGTCGCCGGCGTGCGCAGCGCCTGCACCTACGCCGGCGCCGACACGCTCGAGGCGCTGCACGAACGCGCCGTGATCGGCGTGCAGACCCGGTCGGGCTACGAGGAGGGGCGCCCGCTGTCGGCGGGGTGGTGAGGGCTCACGACGGCCACCACGCGATCGTGAGCGGCGCGAGCACCAGCGCGGGCAGCAGGTTCGCGACCCGGATCGGGCGCACCTCGAGCAGCCGCAGCCCGATGCCGATGACCAGGATGCCGCCGGTCGCGGTCAGCGCATCGAGCATCGGCTCGGTGAGCACCGGCGCCACCCGGCTCGCGGCCAGGGTGATCCCGCCCTGCAGCAGCAGCAGTGGCAGGGCGCTGAACGCGGGGCCGATCCCCAGTGCGCTGCTGAACGCGAGCACGATGACCCCGTCGAGCAGGGCCTTGACCGCCAGCAGCTGGTAGTCGCCGGTGAGCCCGTCCTGCAGCGCCCCGAGGATCGCCAGCGGCCCCACGCACACGACCAGGCTGGCGACCACGAAGCCCTCCACGAAGCGGCGCCGGGGGTCATGGGGCGGGTGGGGGTCGTCCAGCACGTCCCGGTCGGGCCCGGAGGGTTCGGGCTCGAACGGTTCGTCCCCACCCCGCATCACCAGGTCGCGGAGGCGTTCGCCGACCACGGTGAGCCCGCGCTCGAGATCGACGAGCTCACCGATCACCCCACCGATGATCAGCGAGCCGAGCACGACCAGCACCCCGGCGCGCCCCGCCACGACCTGCAGCTGCGGCCCGAACGCGGTCAGCCCGTCCGCGATGCCCAGCACGATCACGAACACGGCGAGCACGTCGGTGACCCCGCTGCGCACCCGCAGCGGGAGCCGGTCACCGAGCAGGGCGCCGGTGACGCCGCCGACCACGATCGCGGCGGCGTTGAGCAGGGTGCCGGTCATGGCACCGGCGCGGAGCGGATCAGGCGAACAGCTCGTCGATGCGCGCCTTGACCTCGGGGGTCAGCCGCTCGAGCGCGTCGAGCGCGCCGAGGTTCTCGTGCACCTGCTCGACCCGGGAAGCCCCGGTGATCACGGTGGACACGTCGGGGTTGGCCGCGCACCACGCGATCGACAACTGCGCGAGGCTGACCTCGAGCTCCTCGGCGATCCGTGCGAGCTCGCGCACCTTGGCGTTGCGCTCGGCGTCGGTCAGGAAGTCGCGCAGCCAGCCGTAGCCCGGCAGGTTGGCGCGGCTGTCCTCGGGGACGCCGTCGAGGTACTTGCCGGTCAGCAGGCCCGAGGCCAGCGGCGACCAGATCGTGGTGCCCAGGCCGATGTCCTCGTACAGGCGCTTGTAGAACCGCTCCACCGGCTTGCGGTGGAACAGGTTGTACTGCGGCTGCTCCATGATCGGCTTGTGCAGGTGGTGGCGCTCCGCGATCTCCCAGGCGGCGCGGATCTCATCGGCCGACCACTCGGAGGTCCCCCAGTACAGGGCCTTGCCGGCACTGACCATGTCCGACATCGCCCACACGGTCTCCTCGATGGGCGTCTCGGGATCGGGCCGGTGGCAGAACACCAGGTCCACGAAGTCCATCCGTAGGCGCTCGAGCGAGGCGTCGATCGCCTGCGACAGGTACTTGCGGTTGAGGGTGTTCTTGGTGTTCACGCCCTCGTGGATGCCCCAGAAGAACTTGGTCGACACCAGGTAGCTGTGCCGCGGCCAGTCGAGCTGCTCGAAGACGCGACCCATGATCGCCTCCGACTCCCCGCCGGCATAGATCTCGGCGTTGTCGAAGAAGTTCATGCCACCGTCGTAGGCCGCCTGCAGGCAGGCCAGCGCCGCGTCGTCATCGAGTTGGCTGTTGAAGGTCACCCAGGAGCCGAAGCTCAGCACGCTGACCTTGACCCCGGAGCGGCCGAGCCGCCGGTACTGCATCTCCACGTCGTCGTCCTCGTCGTCGTCCCTACGCTGCCGCCGACGGCCGCCGGCGACCTCACGAGCCTAACGGCTACGGTGGCCCCGACGAGCGCGATCAGGAGGTTGCTCGCCCATGACCACCGTCGTGATGACCGGCGCCACCGGGTTCGTGGGCGGCGCGTTGGCACGGGCCCTGCGCGCCCGCGGGGATGAGGTCGTCGCGCTGGTGCGCCGGCGCCAGGACGAGCTCGACGCGCTCGGGGTCCGCCAGCAGGTCGTGGATCTGACCGACGCCGCGGCCCTGCGCGGGGTGCTGGCCGACGGCGA
>SKJO01000154.1 GCA_007121975.1 Nitriliruptoraceae bacterium
CCAACGAGGAAGAGGTCGCGCATGCCCGGGAGGTCATCGAGGCCTTCGAGGCGGCCCAGCGCGAGGGGCGCGGGGTGGTGACCGTCGGTGGCCGGCTGATCGAGAACCTGCACGTCGAGGAGGCACGCCGCGCCGTCGCGCAGGCCGAGTCGATCGCCGCCCTCGAGGACTGAGTCCGTGGGTGCCGCTCAGCCGGTGCCCGACCCTTCGACCTCCGACGCCTCGACCTCCGACGCCTCGACAGCCGAGTGCTCGTCGCCCGGCGCCTGACCGCCCTCGCGCCGGCGGCGAGCGAGGTCGCCCGCATCGTGGAGGCGCTCACGGGCATGCTCGACACCGTCGTGGAGGCGCTCACGGGCGTGGTCACCGGCGTCATGCAGGCGCTCACGGGCGTGGTCACCGGCGTCATGCAGGCGATCGCGGGCGTGCCCGACACGCTCTGCTGCCGCCTCGCGCCACGTCTGCGCGAGCCGCGCGAGGTGCTCCTCGGCCTGCTCGGGCGTCGGGGCTCCTCCACCGAGGCGGGCGGGCACCCACCAGGCCCCCCGGGGCATGCCATCCGGGTAGGTGCGCTGCACCTCGTCGAGCAGCGCGGCCGTGCGGCGGCGCAACTCGGCGGTGACCTCGTCCGGGTCGTCGCCGGCGCCGGGGTGCAGCGGCTGGCCGTAGGCGACGACCACCGGCAGCCGCCACGACCAGCGCGGACGCCGGCCGATGGTGTGGAACCGGTGCGAACCCCACGACACACACGGGATCAGCGGAACCCCGGCGTCTGCCGCCATGCGTGCGGCCCCGGTCTTGTAGGGCAGCAGTTCGAAGGACGGGCTGACCGTCTGCTCCGGGAGCACCAGCACCAGCTCGCCCTGCCGAAGTGCCGCCACCGCGCTGGACAGGGCGGCCGACCCGGCTCCCCGGTGCACCGGGATGTGGTCGGCGCGCCGCATGAAGAACCCGAACACCGGGGCGCGGAACAGCGACTCCTTGGCCAGGATGCGAACCGGGCGCCCCCATCCGAGGTACGGGGAGTGCCCGACCGTGAAGAAGTCCCAGAACGAGGTGTGGTTGGCGGCCAGGACCCCACCACCGGTCCTCGGGACGTACTCCAGACCCCGCGAACTCACCCTCCAGCGTTGCACCCGCATGAGCGCGAAAGCGAACCAGGCCGCGAAGCGATACAGCCAACTCGCAGCGGGGTTGCGCGGATCGACGGGTAGGGGCACGGGCGTCTCAGGGGTCGGGGACCACGGCGTCAGCCGCGCCGGAGCCTAGACCCGCAGCCGATCCCCCGCGCACCGACGGCTGCCGAACCCCCGGGGGTTCGGCAGCCGGGCCAGCACGAGGTCGCGCTACGGACACTCGCGAGCGTCGGCACGGCGGCAGGGGGCGATTGTCGCACCAAAGAGTGCGTTGGCCGGACAGATTCGGGTGGGCAGGCAGTCGGTCGGTCGGGGACGCGGCGTACGCAACCGGTCGCTGATGACCGCCTGGGTACGCCACGTCGTCCAGCCTGGGGGATGCGGCGTACGCAACCGGTCACGGGCGACCGCCTCAGTACGCCACATCGGCCGGGGCCGTCGGCAGGGCCCCAGCAGGTTCGGCCGCCGGGCCAGCACGCAGCACCCGCCCACGGACGAGATGGCCGCTTGCACAGACCGTCCCACGGAGGCACCGGCGCGCACCATCGCGTGATTCGTACGCCGAAGCGCTTCCGCGGAAGCGGGCGAGAGCGCACGGCGGGCCCAGTTGCGCGATCAGCGCACACCCCAGGGTCGTAGCCCGGCCGCCGGGGGAAGCGGCGTACCCAGGCGGTCACCAGTGGCCGTCTCAGTACGCCGCATGGTCCAGTCTGGGGGAAGCGGCGTACCCAGGCGGTCACCCGTGGCCGTCTCAGTACGCCGCATCGGCCGGGGGCCATCGGCAGGGGGCCATCGGCCGGGGGCCGTCGGCAGGGCCCGAGTCGGACCCTGACCCGGCGCTCAGAGCGGCGGCGCCCCTCCCCCGAGCCGGGCGGGCACCCACCAGGCACCCCGCGGCGCTCCGTCGGGGTAGTCGCGCTGGGCCTCGTCCAGCAGCCGCCGCATCTGCGCCTCGAGCTGGCGGGTCACCACCTCGACGTCGTCGTCGGGACCGACCTCGATCGGCGGACCGAAGCGCAGCTCCACCGGCAGACCCACCGCAGCGCGCCACCGGAACCCGTGACCGGTGGTGCTGATTCGCTGGGCGCCCCAGTTCACGCTCGGCACCAAGGGAACGCCGGCCTGCTGGGCCATGCGCACCGCCCCGGTGCGCAGCTCGCGCAGCTCGAAGCTCCAGGAGATGCGGCCCTCGGGGGCGACCGCGACCAGGTCACCGTCGCGCAGGGCCTCGACGGCCACGCTTGCGGGCCGGTGACCCGGCACGCCGGGAACCGCGGGAGCGCCGGGCCGGGCACGATCGACGGGGATGGCGTCGGCCAGCCAGGCGACCATCGCGAAGCCGCGCGAGTCCCACAGCTCACGGACGGCCAGGAACCGGCAGGAGCGGCCCAGCTGCCGGTAGACGGGGACCATGGTCAGGATCAGGTCGAAGTGACCGTTGTGGTTGAAGGCCAGCACCGCCCCGCCGTGACGGGGGACGTGTTCGACGCCCCGGGCCCGGATGCGCAGGCGCAGCAGCCACACCGCGAGCAGGACGTGCACGGCGATGAATCGGAACCGCCAGGTGCAGCGGGGGCGGTCCCGCCGGCGGATCACGACGCGGCCGCGCCGGGCTGGTCACGCCCGGACTCGCGCGCACGGTGCTCCCAGCCCTCGGCCCGGCGCCGGTGCTCGGCGAGGACCTCAGCGTGGGGCGGCGCGCCACCGCCGAGCCGGGCCGGGACCCAGGGCGCACCTGCCGGCGTGCCGTCCGGGTAGTGCTCCTGCTCCTCGTGCAGCAGCTCGGTCATGACCTGCTGGAGCCGGGCGGTGACCTCGGCCGGGTCGTCGTCGGGGGCGACCCAGATCGGCTCACCGAAACGCACGATGACGGGGATGCCGGTGACCAGACGCCGCCCGGCTCCCTTCGTCGCGAAACGTTGCGTGCCCCAGCCCACCGCCGGGATCACCGGCACGCCGGCCTGCTGGGCGGCGCGCACCGCCCCGGTCCGGAACGGCAGCAGCTCCAACGACGGCGAGATGGTCTGCTCGGGGGCGATCGCCACCAGGTCGCCGGCCGCGAGCGAGTGAATCGTGGCGTCGAAGGCCCCCGACCGTGCCGCGGCCGACTCGCGGTCGACGGGGACCGCCCCCGCCCAGCGCACCGCCCATCCCGTCCAGCGGCTCGACCAGATCTCACGCTTGGCGAGGAACCGCACCGGACGGCGCAGCCGCCGCACGATCGGCCAGCTCAGCAGCAGGAAGTCGACGTAGCTGTGGTGGTTGAACGCGAGCACGGCCCCGCCGCGGCGGGGCACGTTGCCAAGCCCGCGTACGATCACCTTCCAGCGCGCCAGGTTGACCGCGACGATCACGATCGCCGCGAGCACGCGCCACCGGAGGTTCAGACGTTGAGGAGCCGACATGGCGCAGGATGGTAGGCGAGCGACCCCGGGGCTTGCCACGGGAAGCTTCCTCGGGGTGCCGATCGCCACGCTCGACGAGCTCACCCCCGGCACGGTCGTGATCGTCGGCGCGCCGTTCGACTGGGGCGCGACCCACCGGCCGGGGGCCCGCTTCGGCCCGGCCGCGATCCGGGCCGGGGACTACCTGCCGGCCGACGGGCGCCGTCCCCACCTGACCGCCGGGGTCGACCCGCTGGTCGAGCTGCCGGTGGTGGATGTCGGCGACGTCCCCCTGCCGATCGGCTACGTCGAGGCCTCCCTGGAGGCGATCGTCGAGGTGGTCGCCGAGATCGCGGAGCGCGGCGGGGTGCCGGTCGTGCTCGGCGGTGACCACACGATCACCTTCGCGGGCGCGACCGGGGTGGCCCGGGCCCACGGTGCGGGACGCGTGGCCCTGGTCCACTTCGACGCCCACGCCGACACCGGCGAGGACCACTACGGGCAGCTGCACGGCCACGGCACCCCGATGCGCCGGCTGATCGAGTCGGGTGCGGTCCCCGGGCACCGCTTCGTGCAGATCGGCCTGCGCGGCTACTGGCCACCGCCCGAGACCGTGGCCTGGATGCGCCAGCAGCAGATGCGCTCGTGGTCGATGCAGGCCTGCGTGGAGCAGGGACTGGGCACCGTGGTCGATGACGCGGTGGCCGCCGCCGGCGCCGAGGATGCGGCCGGCGTCTACGTCTCGGTCGACATCGACGTGGTCGATCCGGGTGCGGCTCCCGGCACGGGCACCCCCGAGCCCGGCGGCCTGCAGCCCCGCGAGCTGCTCGACACCGTGCGACGGTTGGGCCGCGAGTGTCACGTGATCGGCGCCGACCTCGTCGAGGTGGCTCCCCACTACGACCAGCCGATGGACCTGACCGCCCGGCTCGCCAACCGGCTGGTGCTCGAGCTGCTGACCGGCATGGCGGAGCGTCGGCGACACGTGGCGGGCCGCGGTCCCGACCCCGACCGGCTGCGGCCCCCCGTCTGACCGCGGTCGGCGCCGGCTCAGCCCTCGAGCAGCTCGTCGACGGCGTCGAGCAGCCGGTCGACGTTGGCGTGGGTGGCACCCTCGCCCATCAGTCCCACCCGCCAGGCCTGCCCGGCGAAGGCACCGAGCCCGCCGCCGACCTCGATGCCGTGCTCGGTGAGCAGCCGACGGCGCAGCGCCCCCTCGTCGACGTGCTCGGGCCACGCGAAGGCGGTGAGCTGGGGCAGCCGGTGGCCGTCCTCGGCCAGCAGCACCGCATCGCGGTCGCCGAGGTGCTCCTGGAACAGCCGTCCGACCTCGGCGTGCCGCGCCCAGCGGCTTTCCAGTCCCTCCTCGAGCACCAGGCGCAGGCCCTCGTGCAGGCCGAGCAGCGCACTGATCGGCGCGGTGTGGTGGTAGGCGCGCTCCGCCCCCCAGTAGCGGCGCACCGCCGAGACGTCGAGGTACCACGAGGCCACCGGCGTGGTGCGTGCGGCCAGCACCGCCTCGGCGCGGGGACCGAAGGTGATCGGGGCGAGGCCCGGCGGCACCGACAGGCACTTCTGGGTGCCGCTGACCACCACATCGAGGTGCCAGGCATCGGTCTCGAGGGGCACGCCGGCCAGTCCGGTGACCGAGTCCACGACCAGCAGGGTGTCGGTGGCCGCCAGCAGCTCGCCGACGTCGCGGAGCGGCTGGTGGGCGCCGGTGGAGGTCTCGGCATGCACCAGCGCCACGAAGCGTGCTTCGGGGTGCTCGCGCACCGCCTGTTCGACCTGTTCGGGGGGGATGACCCGGCCCCAGGGCTGCTCGAGGGTGACCACCTGGGCCCCGGCACGGCGGGCCATGTCGGCCAGCCGGCCGCCGAACACGCCGTTGACGCCCACGATCACGGTGTCACCGGGCTCGACGAGGTTGACGACCGCGGTCTCCACCCCGGCCGAGCCGGTCCCCGACACCGCGAAGGTGAGCGGGTTGGCGGTGCGCAGCACCACCCGCAGCATGGCCGCGACCTCGTCGACCGCCTCGGCGAACCACGGGTCGAGGTGACCGGTCAGCCCCCGGGCCTGGGCGGCCAGAACCCGGGGATGCACCGGCGAGGGCCCCGGCCCGAGCAGCAGACGATCAGGGGGCTGGCGTTCGGGCGGGGGCAGGTCGGTCACGGGGCTCACACCACGCGCTGCATCCGGGCGCGGGAGCCGTCGCTGATCGACTTCGACCCCCGCGACAAGGCGATGGTGCCCGAGCGCACCATCTCGCGGATCCCGTAGGGCGCGAGCAGCTCGAGCATCGCCGCGAGCTTGCCGGGGTTGCCGGCCGCCTCGATGGTCAGCGAGTCGTGGTCGACGTCGACGATCTTGGCCCGGAACACCTCGGCGATCTCGATGATCTGCGAGCGGGTGGCCGGATCCGCGAGGACCTTGACCAGCTGCATCTCACGCTCGACGGACTCGTCGGGGTCGAGCTCCACGATCTTGAGCACGTGGACCAGCTTGTTGAGCTGCTTGACGATCTGCTCGAGCTGGACGGCCTCCGCGCCGACCACCAGGGTCAGGCGCGAGACCGCCTCGTCGTCGGTCGGGCCGACCGCCAGCGAGTGGATGTTGTAGGCCCGGCGGGCGAACATCCCGGCGATGCGGGTGAGCACGCCGGGCTTGTTCTCCACCAGCACGGACAGGGTGTGGGTCGTGCGCATGGTCGTGCTCCCTTCTCAGGCCTGCTCGGCAGCGGCGACGCGGGCGTGCCACTCCTCGGCCGACTCGATCAGCTCGTCGTTGCTCGCGCCTGCGGGCACCATCGGGAAGACCATCTCGTCGGGGTCGACGCGGAACTCCACGAGCACCGGCTGGTCGGTGATCGACGCGGCCTTGGCCAGCGTGGTCTCGAGCTCGTCGATGGTCTGCACCCGGAAGCCGGGGATGCCGTAGGCGTCGGCGAGCTTGAGCAGGTCGGGCAGGTCCTGGGGCAGCGCGACCTGCGAGAGCCGGTCGTCGTAGAACAGGTGCTGCCACTGGCGCACCATGCCGAGGAAGCCGTTGTTGATGACGCAGAACACGACCGGGATGTCGTGCTGCACGGCGGCGGCGATCTCCTGGAAGGTCATCTGGAAGCAGCCGTCACCGTCGATGGCCACCACCGGCACGTCGGGGCCCACGCCGACCTTGGCGCCGATCGCGGCGGGCACCGCGAAGCCCATCGTGCCCAGCCCCCCGGAGTTGATCCACTGCCGGCCCCGGGTGTAGGGGATGTGCTGCGAGGCCCACATCTGATGCTGGCCGACGCCGGCGACGTACACCGCCTCGTCCCCCCACTGCTCGTAGATGGCCTGGATGGCCGTCTGGGGCTTGACCACTCCCTCGTGGGGCTGTTCCACGCGCAGCGGGTGCTCGCGGCGCAGCTGGGCGAGGTGCTCGCGCCAGGCGGCGGCGTCGGGCTTGAAGCGCTCGAGCTCACCCGCGGCGGCCTTGGCGCCGAGCACCTCGTTGAGCTGCTCGAGCACGACCTTGACGTCCCCGACGATGGGCACGTCCACCGGCCGGTTCTTGCCGATCTCGGCCGGGTCGACGTCCACGTGGATGATCTTGGCGTGGGGCGCGAAGGTCGCGAGCTGACCGGTCACCCGGTCGTCGAAACGGGCGCCGAGGGTGACCAGCAGATCGGTCTCCTGGAAGGCACGAACCGCCGCGTAGTGGCCGTGCATCCCGGGCATGCCCACCGCGAGCTCGTGGGTGTCGGGGAACACCCCGCGGGCCATGAGGGTGGTGACCACCGGCAGCTCGAGGCGGGTGGCGAACTCGAACAGCTCGTCGTCGGCCCCGGCGCGCACCAGCCCGCCGCCGGCGTAGATCACCGGCTTGGTCGCGGTCGCGATCAGCTCGAGCGCCTCGCGCACCATCTTGCTGTGGCCCCGCACGGTCGGGCGGTAGCCGGCGAGCTCGACGCGGTCGTCCCAGTTCCAGGTGAGGGTGGCGTTGAGGATGTCCTTGGGGATGTCGACCAGCACCGGACCGGGCCGGCCGGTGCGCGCCACGTAGAAGGCCTCCTTGATGGCCTCGGGGATCCGTTCGACGGACTCGACCAGCTCGTTGTGCTTGGTGATCGGCATGGTGATGCCGGTCACGTCCGCCTCCTGGAAGGCATCCGAGCCGATCGCCGTGGACGCGACCTGCCCGGTGATCGCAAGCACGGGCACCGAGTCCATCATCGCGTCGGTCAGGCCGGTGACGAGGTTGGTCGCGGCCGGCCCGGAGGTGACGATGCACACCCCGACCCTCCCGGTCGCGTGCGCGTAGCCCTCGGCCATGTGGATCGCGCCCTGCTCGTGGCGGACCAGCACGTGCTGGAATCCCGCCTCGATCATCGGGTCGTAGGCCGGAAGGATCGCGCCGCCCGGGTAGCCGAAGACGACGTCGACACCCAGGGCCTCCAGGCTCTTCATCACGGCCTGTGCGCCGGTTATCTCCATGGAACTGGCTCCCCTCGAGACGGGTGGATGGTGGGTGGTGCGTGGTGTTCGGTGCTGCGGTCGGGCCGCGACCCGGCCCGGTGGCCGGAGCGCTTGCTGGCCCTCTCACGAGAGAACCTCCCGGGGTTCGGGAGGTTCGCGCGTGCTCGGGCGAGCACGCGCTAGGGAACGACGACGAGCAGGCTGCGGGGCACGCCGGTGGGGCGCGGCCGCTGCCTGCTCGGGTTCCGAAGCACGTGCTCTCCGTTGGGTGGCGGGGGCTCGGCGCTGGTCCGGTCCCCCTGCTGCGGGCAGGATAGTGACGGCTGCGCGCCCGAAGGTCAAGTCCCACCTGTGGGCGCGCACGGCTCAACGGTCGTCGGCGAGCACCTTGCGGGTGGCTGCCACGATCCCCGCAGCGTCCAGCCCGAGCTCGCTGAGGATGCGGTCGGGCTTGCCCTGCGGGTGGTAGGCGTCGGGCACGCCCAGCCGCAGCACGGGCGGGGTGTGGCGCACGCCGGCCCGCTCGGTCAGCCGGTCGGCGAGCTCGGCGCCGGCCCCGCCACCCACCAGCGCGTTCTCCACGGTGACCACCAGCGGGGCGGCAGCGGCCGCATCGAGCATGACCGGGTCGGCCGGCCGCACGCTGCGCACATCCCACACCGACGCCTCGATGTCGTGCTCGGCGAGCAGTTCGGCGGCGTGCAGCGCCGCCAGCACCCGGTCACCGACGCCGAGCAGGCACACGTCCGACCCCGTGCGCAGCTGCCGCGCGCCAAGCCCGGTGGTGATGCCCGCCGGGTCCAGACCGAGCGCGGCCGCCGGGATGGCCGAACCCTTCGGGAAGCGGATGGAGACCGGGCCCTCGAGATCGACCGCCGTGCGCAGCATCGCGCGCAGGTCCTCGGCGCACGAGGGGGCGAGCACGGTCATCGCCGGGATGCGCAGGCACAGTCCGAGATCGAGGATGCCGTGGTGGCTCGGGCCGTCGTCGCCGGTGATCCCGGCGCGATCCAGCACGAAGATGACGTGCTCGTCGTGCAGGCCGACATCGAGGTTGGCCTGGTCGAAGGCGCGGCTGAAGAAGGTCGAGTACACCGCGACCACCGGCAGCCGGCCGCTGGCGGCGAGTCCGGCAGCGGCGGTCACCGCGTGCTGCTCGGCGATGCCGACATCCAGCACCCGATCGGGGTGGCGGGCCGCCAGCGGCAGCAGCCCGGTCGAGCCCGGCATCGCGGCGGTGATCGCGAGCAGCGGGGCACGCTCCTCGGCGAGCTCGAGCAGGGCCTCGCTGAACACGTGGGTCCAGCTCAGCTGCGATCGAGAGCGCGCCCGCCCGGTGGCGACGTCGAACGCCGAGGTGTCGTGCAGCTTCTTCTCCGGGTCGGTCTCGGCGGGCCCGTAGCCCTTGCCCTTCTGGGTCAGCACGTGGACCAGCACGGGAGTGTCGAGCCGCTCGGCGGTGACCAGCGCGTGCTCGAGCCGGGCGATGTCGTGACCGTCGTAGGGGCCGAGGTAGCGCACCCCGAGCGCCTCGACGAAGGCCTGCAGGGCGGGCGCCTCGGACACGGCCGCCTTGATGGCCTCCACCCCGGCGCCAGCCAGCCGCTCGACCATCGGCAGCCGGGTGAGCACCTGGTCGAGCCGTCCGCGCCAGCTGCGGTAGCGCGGGTCGGTTCGCAGGTCGGCGACCCGCTCCGAGAGCCGGCTGACCGTCTCCGCGTACGAGCGTCCGTTGTCGTTGAGCACGATGATGGCGGGCGACTCATGGTGTCCGAGGTTGTTGAGCGCCTCGTAGGCCATGCCGCCGGTCAACGCCCCGTCGCCGAGCACGGCCACGACCCGTCGCCGCTGCTCGGGGGGCAGATCGGCCTGCGCCCGGGCCAGTCCGAATGCCCAGGACAGCGACGTGGACGCATGGCTGTTCTCGACCAGATCGTGGGCGGACTCGTTCCGGCTGGGGTAGCCCGACAGCCCAGCCGCCTGGCGCAGGGTGGTGAAGCGGGCCGCCCGACCGGTCAGCATCTTGTGCACGTAGGCCTGGTGGCCGGTGTCCCAGATCAGCACGTCATCGGGCGAGTCGAACACCCGGTGCAGCGCGATCGTGAGCTCGACCACCCCGAGGTTGGAACCCAGGTGACCGCCCACCTCGGCGACCGAGGCGACGATGGCCTCGCGGAGTTCGTGGGCGAGCAGGTCGAGCTGCTCGGCGGGCAGCGCCTTGAGGTCGGCGGGTGATCGGATCGACTCGAGCACCACGTCGCACTCCTCGCTGCGGGGCTGGCGGGTGACGGCCGTCGATCGTAGGCCATAACCTGCACCGATGGTGGGCGTCACTGCTGCCGTTCGAGGCCGGCCGGCGCGCTGGGTCGGCCCGACCGGGACCTCACGCAAATCATCGCGCTTCGTGCACGCCCTAGCGCAGAGAGCGACCGCCTGTCAGGATGGATCTCAGCGGGGGGTCGGTGCTCCGACCTCGGGGCTCCGGCACCACGGCGGGAGGGCAGGTCGGTGGCGGCCATGACGGGCCCGCGCAGATCCACCGCGGCGTGGCTTGCGCCGACGCTGATCACGCTGCTGCTGCTCGCCCTGGTGGGGATCGGGGCCCGAGCGCTGTGCCTGCAGGTCGACCGCACCACCGAGGCGCGCACCACCGCCGCCATCGACGTCGTGGCCGACCGGGTCGGCGACCGACTCGACGCGCTCGGTGACCTCATCGCCGCGCTCACGGCCTTCGAGGCCGGCTCCGAGGAGGTCACCGACGTCGAGTTCGCGGTGTTCCTGGAGATCGTGGCGCGCGAGCGGCCGATCGAGCAGGCCTTCCCGGGTCTGGCCGCCATCCTGGTGCTCGAGCCCGATGGCAGCCACGGGATCGCGATCCGTCACCTCGCCAACGCCGAGCAGGCGCCCACCGCCGAGCAGCTGATGGCCTGCCCGGCCTGCCTCGAGGCGCTGACCGCAGCGACCCGGCCCACCGGCCGGGTCGTGGCCTCCTCCAGCGTCGAGCCGGAGACCGCCGCCCGCCTCGGCGGCCAGGTCCTGCTGGCGGAGGGCTTCCCGGTCACCCGGCCCGACGGCCGACTGGACACCGACGCCGAGCCCACGGGGTGGACCGTGCTGGCCGTGGACGTCGCGGCGCTGACCACCGACCTCGGCCCCCGGCCGCTGCCGGCACCCCTCGGAGTCGACGACGGGCAGGGCACCAGCCTGCGGCCCCGGCCGCCGGCGACCGCCGCGGCACAGGCACGCGAACTGCCCGCGTTCGGCACCACCTGGACGTTGTGGATCCCCGAACCCGAAGGGCTGACCAGTCCGCTGGAGCGCTGGCTGCCGCTGCTGCTGGCCGCCGTGGGCACGATGGCCGCGCTACTCGCGGGCTCGCTGCTCGCCGCGCTGGGCACCTCGCGACGCCGGGCGCTGGACGCGGTCGCGACCGCCACCGGCGAACTGGCCGCGGCCAACGAGCGGCTCGCCGCCACCAACCGGCGGCTGAACCGGGCCAACGAGGAGCTCGCCGGGTTCGCCGGTGTGGTCGCCCACGACCTCAAGTCGCCGCTGACCAGCATCCGCGGCCTGTCCGAGCTGGTCCGCGACGGCCGGGTCGACGACGAGCAGGCCCGGGATCTGCTCGACCGGGTGGTCGCCAACACCACCCGGTTGGCCGACCTGATCGACGACCTGCTCGCGTACGCATCCGCCGGGCGCACCATCGGCCAGACCGCGCCGGTGGCGATGGACGAGGTCGTGTCCGAGGCACTCGACCACCTCGAGGCCCGCATCGCCGCCCGGCACGCGCGCATCGAAGCCCAGCCGCTGCCGGTGGTCGAAGGCGACCGGGCCCGGCTGGTGGAGGTGGTGACCAACCTGGTCGGCAACGCGCTGGTGCACGTGCCTGCCGATCGCGTGCCACGGATCACCATCGAGGGGCGCGACCTCGGTGACGACCACGTCGAGGTGACGGTGAGCGACAACGGGGAGGGCATCCCGGCCAAGGACCGCGAGGCGGTGCTGCAGGCCTTCCACCGCGGCGCCGACACCGAGCCCGGCAGCGGGACCGGGCTTGGGATCCCCACCGTCGATCGCATCGTGCGGGCGCACGGCGGCAGGCTCGAGTTCGACGACGCTCCCGGCGGCGGGCTGCGGGTCCGCGTGGCCCTGCCGGCCCCCGCGACCGGCTGAACCCGGCCCCGCACACACCCCGGTCCCGGCTCAGCCCAGGATCGCCGCGCGCAGCAACTCGTTGGTCTTGCGCGGGTCGGCCTGGCCGCGGGTGGCCTTCATGACCTGCCCCACCAGCGCGCCGATGGCCTTGTCGTTGCCCCCACGCACCGTGTCGACGGTGCCGGGGTTGTCGGCCACGACCTGGGCCACGATACGCGTGAGCTCGCCCTCGTCGGAGACCTGCTCGAGGCCTTCCTCGTGGGCCAGCTGCCGAGGTGAGCGTGCCCCCCGCTCGTCGAGCAGGGCCATGAGCACCTGCTTGGCGAGCTTGGTCGACAGCGTGCCCTCGGTCAGCAGCGCGTCGAGCTCGGCGAGGTGCGCACCGGTCAGCCCGCTGTCGGCCAGCGACACGCCGCTGCTGGCCAGCTGGCCGGTGACGTCGCCGGTGAGCCAGTTGGCCGCGCGTGACGCGTCGGCACCGGCTGCCAGCGCCGCATCGAGCACGCGCAGCGACCCGCCGGCGACCACGGTGACGGCCTGGGACGGGGACAGTCCGGCAGCCACCAGCCGGGCCCGCGCGGCCGCGGGCAGCTCGGGCAGCCCAGCCCGGATCGCCTCGACGCGCTCGGGATCGGAGACCACCGCGACCAGATCCGGGTCGGGGAAGTAGCGGTAGTCGGTCACCGACTCCTTGACCCGCAGGGTCTCGGTCACCGAGCGGCCCTCGTCCCAGTGTCGGGTCTCGAGCCGGATCGCTCCGCCGTCGTCGAGCACCGCGACCTGACGCTTGGCCTCGTAGGCGATGGCACGCCCGAGCGAGCGCACCGAGTTGAGGTTCTTGATCTCGCAGCGGGTGCCCAGCGGCTCCCCGAGCCGGCGCACCGACACGTTCGCGTCGCAGCGGATCGAGCCCTCCTCCATCCGCGCGTCGGACACGCCGGTGGCACGCACGATCGCCTGCAGCTCGCGCAGGTAGGCCTGAGCGGTCTCCGGGTCGCGGATGTCGGGGTCGGAGACGATCTCGAGCAGCGGGATCCCGCACCGGTTGTAGTCGATCAGCGAGCGGTCCGCACCGTGCAGCCGCCCGGTGTCGCCCACGTGCAGCGACTTGCCGGTGTCCTCCTCCATGTGCAGGCGTTCGATGCCCACCCGGCGGGTGACCAGGGTGCCGTCGGCCTGCTCCACCTCGACGTCGAGGTGCCCGTCGTGCACCAGCGGCACGTCGTACTGGCTGATCTGGTAGTTCTTGGCCAGGTCGGGGTAGAAGTAGTTCTTGCGGTGGAACCAGCAGCGCGGCTCGATCTCACCGTTGAGCGCGAGCCCGAGCAGGGTGGCGTCCTCGACGGCCCGGGCGTTGACCACCGGCAGCGAACCAGGCTGCCCGGTGCACACCGGACACACGTTGGTGTTGGGTTCGGCGCCGAACACCGTCGAACACCCGCACCACATCTTGGTGGTGGTCGACAGCTCGACGTGGACCTCGAGCCCGACCACGAGCTCCCAACCCTCGGGCAGCAGCGCAGCGCTGGTCATCGTCCCACCTCCACGGCGCGCGGCCCGGTGGGCCGCGGCACGAAGCCCAGGTCCTGCTCGAAGGCCCAGGCCACCCGGAACATCAGGTCGTCGCGCAGCAGCGGGGCCATCACCTGCAGCCCGACCGGCAGCGCGGTGTCGGGATCGTCGGGAGCCGGGGCCAGCCCGGCCGGCAGCGACAGGGCGGGGATGCCCGCCAGGGAGGCGGGCACGGTCGCGACGTCGTTGAGGTACATCGCGAGCGGATCGGCGGTCTTGGTCCCGAGCCCGAAGGCCACCGCCGGCGAGGTGGGGCTGACCAGCACGTCGGCGGCGTCGAACGCCGCACGGAAGTCCTGCGCGATCAGGGTGCGCACCTTGCTGGCCTGCAGGTAGTAGGCGTCGAAGTAGCCCGAGGACAGCGCGTGGGTGCCGATCATGATGCGGCGCTTGACCTCGGGGCCGAACCCGGCCGCGCGGGTGGCGGCGTTCATCTGCTCGGCGGTGGGCGCGTCGATGCGCAGCCCGTAGCGCACCCCGTCGAAGCGCGCGAGGTTGGACGACGCCTCCGAGGGCGCCACGAGGTAGTAGGCCGGCAGTCCGTAGGGCGCGTGGGGCAGCGACACCTCGACCACGCTCGCGCCGAGCCGCTCGAAGCGCTCGAGCGCCGCGGCGAAGGCGGCGGCGACCCCCGGCTCGTAGCCCTCACCCTGCAGCTCGGCGACCACGCCGATGCGTAGCCCCTCGATGCCGTCGCGCAGGTGGGCGGTGAGGTCGGGCACCGGATCGGACACCGAGGTGGAGTCGAGCGGGTCGTGGGCCTGGATCACCGCCTGCAACCGTGCGGCGTCCTCGACGGTGCGGGCGAAAGGACCGGCCTGGTCCAGCGACGAGGCGAAGGCCACCAGGCCGTAGCGCGACACCGTGCCGTAGGTGGGCTTGGCACCCACCAGCCCGGTCAGTGCCGCCGGCTGGCGGATCGAGCCGCCGGTGTCGGTGCCGATGGCCAGCGGGGCGAGCAGCCCGGCGACCGCCGTGGCCGACCCACCCGAGGAGCCACCCGGTACCCGGTCGAGGTCCCACGGGTTGCGGCTGGGTCCGTAGGCCGAGTTCTCGGTCGACGAGCCCATCGCGAACTCGTCCATGTTGGTCTTGCCGAGCACGACGATGTCCGCCCGGCGCAGGTGCTGACTGACGGTCGCGTCGTAGGGCGGGACCCAGCCCTCGAGGATGCGCGAGCCGCAGGTGGTCGGCACCCCGCGCAGGGTCAGCACGTCCTTGAGCGCGAGCGGCACCCCGGCCAGGGGCCCGAGCGGCTCGCCGGCGGCCCGACGGGTGTCGATGTCGTCCGCATGCGCGCGGGCGGCCTCGGCGGTGACAGCCAGGAACGCATGGGTGGGCTCGGTGCCGAGCTCGTCGGCCGGCGCGGCGGCCCACACCGGGCCGTCGGCCACCACGCCGTCGATCGCGGCGATGCGGGCCAGGTGCGCGTCG
>SKJO01000215.1 GCA_007121975.1 Nitriliruptoraceae bacterium
AGGTAGCGCAGCATCCCGACCGAGGCGAGGTAGCCCGCGCCCAGCGCCCCGATCGGCCACTCGCTGACCACCACGACGGCGAGCACCCCGAGCACGAAGCGCCGGAAGAGGACCGGGTCGAGGTCGTGGCCGGTGCGGCGGTGGGCGAGCACGTAACCGCCGATCATGCTGCCGGCCAGCACCCACACGCCCAGGAACGGGGTGTAGCGCCAGGACCAGACCTGGCCGGTTGCCGAGCACCACCAGGCGACGTTCACGACCACTGCTCCACGATCAGGGGCAGATCCGAGATCCAGTCCGCCCGTCGGGCGCCGAACGGCCACACGCGCCGGGCGTTGCCCTCGGCGTCGAACCCGATCACCTGCGCCGGGTGGCCGATGAGGTCGCCCTCCCCGCGCGGGTCCGGGCCCTCCACGATCGGTCCGGGCAGGTCCAGGGCCGACAGTGCCACCTCGACGACCTCGAGGTCCTCGTGCAGCCCGAGGAAGCTGCGGTCGAAGTAGCTCAGCCACTCCTCGATGCGCTCGGGAGTGTCGCGCTCGGGGTCGACCGACACGAACACCACGTCGAGGTCGCTGGTGCTCACACCCGCATCCCGCATCGCCGAGGCGATGGCGGACAGGTGCACCGGGCAGATGTCGGGGCAGGAGGTGTAGCCGAAGAACAGCAGCGTCGGGCTGCCGGCGGTGCGCGCGGCCAGCTCGACGGGCCGGTCGTCGGTGTCGAGCAGCGTCACCTCGGGCATGGTGCGCTCGACCTCCAGCGGCAGCCCCCGCCAGCCGTCGGGCTGGGTCTCCAGCCCTCGCGACACCGCCGCGGTCGAGGTCGAGGGCGCACAGGCCGAGGCGAGCAGGGCCAGCAGCAGGACCAGCAGGGCCAGCGGCGCCGGTCGGCGGGAGGAGCGGTGGGAGGGGGTGTGGGTCGTCATCCGGCGTCGGTGCCTCCGGCGTCGGGGCCCGCGTCATCCTCGGCGTCGGCCGACTCGACCAGGTCGAGCAGATCGACCACCTCCACGGGGACGGTGAGGTCCTCGGAGCGCGCGAAGCTCAGGCGAAGCTCGAAGGTACCGCCTGCCACGACGGTCTCGTCCGGCAGCACCAGCATCAGGTGCAGCGCCCCGGGCCGGAACCGGACCCGCTCACCGGCGGGCACGTCGATCTCCTGCAGCGTGGTCATGGTGGCCCGCCCGTCGGCGATCTCGGTCAGGTGCAGCTCGACATCCAGCGCCACGTCGGTCTCGGCGTCGATGAGCCGGTCGTCGCCGTCGCCGTGGTTGGTGACGTCGACCACCACCTGCGAGGCGCCGGCGATCGGGACCGAGGCCTGGGCGCGGCCGACCGTCAGGTCGGGTTCGCCGCCGGGGCCGCAGCCGCCGATGAGCGCGGCCAGCGCGCCCAGGGCGGCCAGCAGGAGGAGCAGGCGGGGTCGGGGCATGGGAGTCCTCACAGGCCGGCCAGGACCTGTGCGGCGAGGATCTTGGCCACGAAGGTCGGCGGGAACAGCAGGGCGTAGGCGAGGTTGACGCGGTCGTCGCCGTCGAAGCGGTCCACCGCGAAGGACAGGATCGCCGGCTGGTTCTGGGCGCCGGCGAGCGTGCCCGCCAGCCGGGCGGCGCCCAGACCCATGGCCCGACCGACGGCGACCAGCGCCACCGCGGCCAGGGTGGTGACCAGCAGCCCGAGCACGAGCAGGCGCAGGCTACGGGTCGTGGTCAGCGCCGCGGCCAGGTCCGGGCCGGCGCCGAGCCCGACGGTACCCAGGAACAGCAGTGCCCCGAGCTGGCGCAGGCTCTGGTTGGTGGCGTAGGGCAGCTGCCAGACGATCGGCCCGGTGCGCCCGAGCCGCCCGAGGCCGAGTCCGACCAGCAGGGGTGCGGCCGCGGTGCCCAGCTGCAGGGTGGTGCCCGGCAGGGGCAGGGGGACCAGCCCGACGGCCAGTCCCAGCAGCAGACCGAGGGTGAAGCCGATCGGGTCGGCGACCACCACCGCCCGTTCGGAGTCGCCGAGTTCGGCGGTGACCTCCTCGAGCCGCTCGCGTGGGGCGACCACCCGGATGCGATCGCCGAGCTCCACCACCAGGTCCGGTCGGGCCACCAGGTCCACGTCGCCGCGGCGCACGAACCCGGCGACGGCCGAGAAGCGCTCCAGGCCGAGCTCGGCCACGCGCGCGCCGGCATACCGCCGGTTGGACAGCACGACCCGGGCGAAGTCGACCTGGTGGCGGTCCAGCGGCAGGTCGTCGTCGGCGACCCGCCCGACCCGCTCGGCGAAGCGCTGCAGCGGACCGCGGGGGCCGACCACGGTCAGCAGGTCACCGGGCTCGGGGGCCAGGCCGGCGTCGGGGGTGCGCTCGTGGCCGTCGCGGCGCACGCGGGTGAACACCAGCGTGGCCCCGTCCTCGGTCGTGGTCAGCTCGGCCAGCGGTGGCAGCCCCGTGCGGGTCACCTCGATGGTGAGGTAGGCCGAGGGCTGCGGGGGCTCGCGGTCCTCCCGGGTGGGGCGCCGCGCGGCCAGGCGCTGGGCGAGCACGATCGTGACGATGACGCCGAGCACCCCGTAGGGGTAGGCCAGCGAGTAGCCGACCACCGGTTCGGAGGATCCGACCTCGGTGACCGCGGCGGCCAGCCCCGGCGTGTTGGTCATGGCGCCGGCGTACACCCCGGCGATCTCCCCGCCGTCCAGTCCGAGCGCGCGCCCGGCCAGGTGCGCGACCACGGCCACCGCCAGCACGACCAGGGTGGCCAGCCCCATCAGCCCCGCGTGGCGGGCCAGGCCGGAGAAGAACGACGGACCGCCGGCCAGCCCGATGGTGTAGGCGAACAGGGTCAGTCCCAGCGTGCCGAGCAGGGCCGGCACCACCTCGGCGACCTCGGGCAGCAGCGCGGACAGCGCCAGGCCGGCGAACAGGGCTCCGGCCGGACCGGCGCTGACGCCCGCGAGCCGCACCGCGCCCAGCGCCGTGCCCGCCGCCAGGACGAGGAACAGGGCGATGAGCGGTTGCTCGACGAGCACACGGCTGACCATGATGCGAAGCCCGAGCGGGAGGGGAGTCGTGCCAGGCTACGCGTACGCTGGCGGGCAGACGCACGCCACCCCAGTGCCACCCCCGTGCCACCCCCGGGAGGATGCGCGATGACCCAGGACCCGCTGGTGCTGGCCGTCGGGCTGGTGCTGCTCGCGCTGGGCGCCGTCGGCGCCACCCTCACCCAGCGCATGCTCACCGAGCAGGGCCGTGGGCGACGCATCCCGCTGGCGCTGGTGCCCTTCGGGGTGCTGATCGGGGCGGGGGCCGCGCTGATCCGGGGCTGGGACCTGCTGGTCGCCCTGGTGGCCGGCGCGGCCATCGTGCCCGCGGTCGCCATCGGTGGCCGGTGGCTCGAGCTGCGCCGACGGCGGGGGCGGCGCGGGGGCTGACGGCGGGGTCGCGCACCGGACTCAGCCCGGGGGGTCGAGCGCAGCCAGGATCGGCCCGGGGTCGGTGGGCGCGTCGTCGTGGGCCGCGAGCGCGTCGATCGCGGCCGGGTCCTCGCGGCCGGACTCGATCGCGTGGCACAGCTCGTGCAGGTGCCGGGCGTGTTCGGCGACCCGGTCCTGTCCGTAGCCCACGCTCTGCCCGCGGGTGGCCATGAACGGCCAGTCCGAGGCGGCGAGCAGCGCGAGCTCCCGGGCGACCTGCGTGCGGGCGCCCGTGCTGCCCCGACCACCGGCCAGGGCGCTTCGGGCGCGCTGCTCGGCCCGGCGCAGCTCCTGCCACATCGGTCGGGTGGTGTCGGTCACCCAGCTGGCATGCCCCTTGGCGTAGCCCCAGGACGACTCGGGCAGGGCCAGACGGCGGGTGGGCGGACGGCGGGCCAGCCGGGAGGCCAGGGTCGTGGTCGTCAGCGCCGGGTCGGCGGCCACCCGGCGCAGCAGCGCGCCGAGGAACTCCACGCCCTCGAACCACCAGTGGCCGAACAGCTCGGTGTCGTAGGCGGCGACGACCAGCGCGCCCGGCCGGGGGTCGGTGACCTCGCGCAGCACCCCGTGCAGATGGTCGGCGTCGCGCTGCACCTGCGCGGCGGCCGGCTCGGGCTCGTAGGGGGCCTTGTCGTCGGGGTGCACGTCGTGGGCGGTGACCCGCCACGACGGGTGGCAGCCGAAGGTCCCGATCGCATACGAGTCCCGGTACCAGGCGTTGCCCGGGTAGCCGGCGGAGGGCGACCACACGTGGTAGGCCACCGAGAGGTCACGGGCGAAGGCGGCGACGTCGTGTTCGCCGATCAGCACCCCGTCGTGGACGATCTCGTAGGGGTCCCCCGACGCCGGATCGGGGACCTCGGGTCGGATCGTCCAGTCCCGGTCCGGGCCGCCCGCCGCCTGGACGAGCGTCGCCGCGTCGACCAGCACGTGGTCGATGCCGTGCCGTGCGTAGTGCTCCTCGAGCCCGGGCAGCACCGGACC
>SKJO01000092.1 GCA_007121975.1 Nitriliruptoraceae bacterium
CCGAGATGGTCATGAGGTTCTTGCCGATGATGTTCGCCGCGTTCTTGCTGCGGGTCATTCCCGCCTCGAGCATGGCGAACCCGGCGTGCATGATGAAGACCAGGACCGTCGCCACCATGAGGTAGAGCACCATCATCATGACTTCGACGTCTTCCATCGCCATGCCGTCCTCGGCATAGGCGGGCACGGCGGCCAGCGCGAGCAGCGCGGCCGTCACCGCCCCCAGCTTGATCGATCGCTTCACGAAACATCCTCCAGGTCGGTCGTCGGGCGGCCCACCCGCTGGCAGGCACGCCGGATCGACGAGCACCGCCGGCCCGGATGTGGCCGGTACGGTTGAGGACGCTACGGAGGGGCGGTTTCCCCTGCGTTGATCGTCGGTTTCGACCGTGTTTCGTGTCGAGGGAGGGTCCCACCCGTGACGCTACGCCTGGCCATGGCCCAGATCGACGCCCGCGTCGGCGA
Organism: Nitriliruptoraceae bacterium; assembly: GCA_007121975.1. Lineage (GTDB taxonomy): Bacteria > Actinomycetota > Nitriliruptoria > Nitriliruptorales > Nitriliruptoraceae > SKJO01. Next base: position 466 of record SKJO01000092.1, read on the forward strand.
CGTCGAGGGCAACGTGGTCCTGATCCTCGACGCCTGGCGCCGGGCGGCCGAACAGGGCGCCGATCTGGTGGTCTTCACCGAGTTGACCGTCACCGGCTACCCGCCCGAGGACCTGCTGCTCAAGCCCGAGTTCGTGACCGCCAACCTCGCGGCCGTGGACCGGTTGGCCGCCGAGGGGCCGCCCGAGACCGTGGCGGTGGTCGGGTTCGTCGGAGCGGGCGAGGGCGACGCCACCGACGCCGACCACTGGGACGTCGCGCTGGCCACCCGGAACCTGACCAACTCCGCGGCGGTGCTCGCACAGGGCCGCATCACGGCCGTCTACGACAAGCTGCGCCTGCCCAACTACGGCGTGTTCGACGAGGCGCGCTACTTCACCCCCCGCGACCTGCCGTGCGTGGTCGACGTCGCCGGCGTGCCGGTCGGGGTGACGGTGTGCGAGGACCTGTGGACCGAGCAGGGCCCGATGACTGCGGCGGCCCGCGCCGGCGCCCGGGTGATCGCCAACCTCAACGCCTCGCCCTACCACCGTGGCAAGCGCGAGGAGCGTGAACGCTGGGTGCGCCACCATGCCGTGCAGGACGGCACGGTCGTCGCCTACGTCAACGTCGTCGGAGGCCAGGACGAGGTGGTGTTCGACGGCGACTCGATGCTGTGCGACGCCGACGGGCGGATCCTGGCCCGCGGACCGCAGTTCGCCACCGACCTGGTGGTCGTGGACGTCGAGGTGGAGGGGACCGCCAGCCCCGCGCGCGGCGCGCTGCCCGCGCGCGTGGAGCCACCCCGGCTCGAACCGCACGGTGAGGTGTGGGCCGCACTGGTGCGCGCCACCCGCGACTACTGCCACCGCAACGGGTTCCGTGAGGCGGTGGTCGGGCTGTCGGGCGGGATCGACTCGGCGGTGGTGGCCGCGATCGCCGCCGATGCGCTGGGCCCGCAGCAGGTCACCGGGGTGGCGATGCCCTCGCCGTACTCCTCGGCGCACTCGGTCGAGGATGCGACCGCGCTGGCGACCAACCTCGGGTGTCGCTGGCTCGAGTTGCCGATCGGCGCCCCGCTGCGTGCCGCCGGGCAGGTGCTCGCCGAGCTGGTGGCCACCGGGTTCGATGACGAGGGCGGGACGGGCGCGCGCCCCGACGGCCGGCAACCCGGCGTGGCCTACGAGAACCTGCAGTCCCGGCTGCGCGGCCTGACGCTCATGGCCTTGAGCAACGAGCACGGCTCGATCGTGCTGACCACCGGCAACAAGTCGGAGTACGCGGTGGGCTACGCGACCCTGTACGGCGACATGGCCGGGGGGTTCGCACCGCTCAAGGACGTGCCCAAGCTGCTGGTCTACGACCTCGCCCGCTGGCGCAACCGCACCGGCGAGGTGATCCCCGCATCCACCATCACCAAGCCGCCCTCGGCGGAACTGCGTCCCGGACAGCTCGACGAGGACAACCTGCCGCCCTACGACGTGCTCGACGACCTGGTCACCAGCTACGTCGAGCTCGACCTCGGCCTCGAGGCGATCGTGGCGCGCGGCCACGACCCCGCGGTTGCCGCGCGCGTCGTGCAGCTCATCGACCGCGCCGAGTACAAGCGCCGGCAGGCGGCACCCGGGCCCAAGATCACCGAGCGCGCCTTCGGCCGGGACCGACGGGTCCCGATCACCAATGGCTGGCGCGGCTGAGCTGCCGCCCGCCCCCGTCCCACGGCGGGTCACGGCCCTGAGCCCAGGTCGATCGGACCGTCGGGCAGGTCATCGAGGTCGGTGACCTCGCGCACGCTGTGCGCGGCGCTGGCTGACAGCACCCGGCGGGCGCGCCGATCGTCGCGGGCGCCGGCGATACGCACCCCGACCGCGACGCCGCCGGGAACCAGCGGCGCGAAGGTGCGCTCCCAGGAACCGGCCATGGTGGGCTGTACGAGCAGCCCGAGGATCAGTCCGACGCTGAGCCCGAAGCCGGCCCCGCCGCCCGCCCCGGCCAGCAGGTGCAGCGGCGTGGGCCCGACCGCCAGGGCGAACACCCCGGCGCCGACCAGCGCCCCGACGAGCGCCCCGAGGACCCCACCGCGCAGCGAGCGCAGCACCAGGGTCCGCGCGCTGCCCAGGTCGGTCTGCCGGTCGCCGTAGCGCCCGGCGGTCACCACCTCGACCGGACCGAGCAGTTCGATCGCCCCACCGTCCACCCCGGCCCGCGACAGCCGTTCGATGGTGCGCCGGGCACCGGCCGCCTCACGGTGCACGGCGATGAGGTCGGGCCAGCCGCTCAGTCGTCCCATGACCGCTTCCCGACGTGCATCGGCCGGGCCGAGCCGGCACACTGGGCACACCACACCGACCGACGAACCGCTGGACCCGATCCGGGCCGGCAGGAAGGTTGACGAAGGTGTCTGTGCATGCTGCCGTCGATGGGCCCAACGGCCTCGGCGGCTCCTCCCGCCCGGTCACGATCCACGACCTGCGGGCCGCCAAGCAACGCGGCGAGCGCTTCGCCATGATCACCGCCTACGACGCCAACGCCGCGGCTCTGCTCGACGAGTTGGGTGTGCCGGTGCTGCTGGTCGGTGACTCGCTGGGCATGGTCGTGCTCGGGTACGACACCACCGTGCCGGTCACCCTCGACGAGATGATCCACCACACCCGGGCGGTCGCGCGCGGGGCGCGTCGGGCCCTGGTCGTCGGCGACCTGCCGTTCGGCACCTACCAGGACGGACCGTCGCAGGCGCTGGCCTCCGCCACCCGGATGCTCAAGGAGGGGGGCGCGGGAGCGGTCAAGCTCGAGGGCGGCGGGCCGATGGTCGAGGTCACCGCGCACCTGGTGCGCGCCGGCATCCCGGTCATGGGCCACCTCGGGCTCACCCCCCAGTCCGTCCACCAGTTCGGCGGGTTCAAGGTCCAGGGCCGGGACGACGCCGCAGCCGACCGCATCGTCGCGGACGCACAGGCACTGGCCGAGGCCGGCGCGTTCACGATCGTGATCGAGGGCGTACCCGCCGAGCTCGGACGCCGGGCGACCGAGGCGGTCGCGGTGCCCACCATCGGCATCGGGGCCGGCGGACACACCGACGCCCAGGTACTCGTCTGGCACGATCTGCTGGGCCTGACCTCGGGCCGCCTGCCGCGCTTCGTGAAGGCCTACGCAGACCTGCGCAGCGAGATCTCGGGGGCCGTCAAGGCATTCGTCAGCGAGGTCGCCGACGGCGAGTACCCCGGACCGGAGCACGTCTACTGACCCTGCAGGCCCCGGGCGAGCGCGGCGAGGTCCGCGATCGCGCCCGGGGTTCGTGGCCCCCACCACAGCAGCGCCTGGCCGTGCACGTGACGAACCTGCGTGCCGGTCCGCACCACGCTCGCGGCATCGCCCGGCGTGAAGGCATAGGGCTCGTCGGGCAGCAGCACGACGTCGGGGCAGCAGGCACGCACCGCCTCGGTGAGCTCCTGCGGATAGCGGCTGGCGGGGTCGTCGGGCCAGGTGTCGAAGCCGGCCACCCGCAGCAGGTCGCCGGCGTAGGTGTCGCGCCCGAGCAGCCACCAGCGCGCCTGCCCGTCCCACCACACCGGGCACACCGCCCGCAGCGCCGGGCGGGCGGGGAGCGCCCGGTCCAGCGCCGTCCAGACCTCGATCGCGAGCCGTTCGGCCGCCGCCGGCACACCGAGCACCGCCCCGAGCCGCTCGAGCTCGCGGGCGACATCCGACACGCTGCGTACCCCCGTGACGTGGACCTCGAGTCCGGCCTCCCGCAACCGACGCACGTCGAGTTCCCGGTTCTCCTCACGGTCGGCGAGCACGAGGTCGGGCGCGAGCTCACGGATCGCGGCGACATCCGGGTTCTTGGTGCCACGCACCTCGCGGGCGCGCGCGAAGGCCTCCGGCGGCGACACGCAGTACTGGGTCCGACCCACGACCTGCTCGGCGAACCCGAGGGCCCACAGGGTCTCGGTCAGGCTGGGCACCAGGGACACGATCCGCGGCGGCCCACCGGGCACGCTCAACCGTCCTCGCGCGAGAGCAGGTGCTCACCCTCGACCTCGCGCGCGAGCACGTAGAGCAGGTCGGCGCAGCGGTTGAGGTAGCGCACCGGCGCGAGGTCGGGCAGCAGGCCGGCCCGCTGCATCGCGACCACGTGGCGCTCGGCCCGCCGGCAGACCGTGCGTGCCAGGTCCAGTGCGGCGGCCGCACGGTTGCCGCCCGGGACCACGAACGCGGTGGGCAGTGGGTGACGGGCCACACACGCGTCGATCCGTGCGTCGAGCGCATCGACCATGGCGTCGTCGACCCGGCTGACGCCGACCTCGAGCCGCTCCCAGTCCTCGGCCCGGGTCGCGAGCTGCGCCCCGATGACGAACAGCTCGCGCTGGATGGTCAGCACCTCGTCGTGCAGGCTCCCGTCGAGTTCGCAGCGCGCCAGACCCAGTGCGCTGCAGGTCTCATCGACGGTTCCGTAGGCCGTGGTGCGCAGGTCGTGCTTGTCGACGCGACCGCCGTAGAGCAGCCCGGTCGTCCCGTCGTCGCCACGCTTGGTATAGACCTTCACCCGGACTCCGTTTGGCTTCGGCGCGGCGGAGGGTAGCGGCAGGCCGACGGGCGCCGGTACGGTTCGCCCTGTCCCCGACCCTACGACGTGGCACGAGCGACCGCGGGAGGCAGCGTGAGCCAGGCACGGGTACCCCGCCGCGACTTCCGCGTGCTCACCCGGCGACGCGGCGGCTACGACGGGGCCGTGATGGTCGACGTCCAGCTGCAGGTCGCCGCCACCGGCGCGCTGGTGTGGGCGCAGACCTTCAGCGACGAGGCCCAGGCCGACGCCTTCCAGACCGAGCTGGCCCAGGACCTCGAGGTCCTCGAGGACGCCGACTTCCGACGCAAGTACGGCGTACCGTCCTCGGCGTGACCGCGACCCTCCGGGCCCCCGGCCGCCCCGGCGACCTGCGCGTCGACGCCCTGACGGCCCCGCCGCGCACCCGGGACGGCCGCGTCGACCTCGACGCGCTGGTGCGTGCCCTGTCCCCCTGCGACCTGTTGGAGTCCCCTCCTGGCGCGGACTGGTCCTACGTGGTGCCCCACCAGACCGGGCGCCTGGTCGATGACGGCCACCGGACCCGCTGGATCACCCGCGCGGGCGTTCAGGATCTCGGCGCCGACCCGCTCAGCGCCCTGGACGCCTGGTGTCGCACCCGGGGGCTGGTCCCCGACGCCCCGCGCGATCCCGACCTTCCGCCGTTCACCGGCGGCCTGATCGGGGCGGTGGGCTACGACCTGGCCCGACGCATCGAGCGGCTGCCGACCCTGGCCGACGACGACCGGCGCAGCCCGCATCTCGACCTGCGGGTCGCCGAGGTGGTGGTGGCTCTGAGCCCGCAGCGCGACCAGGCGCTGCTGCTCGCCCGTGCGCTCGACGGGCCGGGCGGACACCGCGACCTCGCCCAGCGGATGACCGAGGTGCGCGCACGCATCGCCGCCGCACCACCGCCGGCGGCCGACCCGCAGCCGACCGCGCAGCCCGTGCGGACCTCGCTGCCCGGCCCCGCCTACGAGGCGGCCGTGCGGGCCGCGCTGGCGCAGATCGCGGCTGGCAACAGCTTCCAGGTCAACCTCAGCCAGCGGATCACCGCGCACTGGCCCGGCGGGGTCCATGCGCTGTACCGCGCACTGCGCTCGCACAGTACGGGCGTGCACGGCGCCGCGCTGCCCGCGACCGGCCTGGCCTCCATCTCCCCCGAGACCTTCCTCGCGGTCGACACGGGGCGGGTACGCACCCGCCCGATCAAGGGCACGCGGCCGCGGGCCGGCGATCCACTGCTCGACGCGGCGCTCGCCGACGACCTGACCACCTCCCCCAAGGACCGGGCCGAGAACGTCATGATCGTCGACCTGCAACGCAACGATCTGGGTCGGACCTGCCGGCCGGGCAGCGTGCGCGTCCCGGAGTTGGCCCGGCTCGAAGCCCACCCCACCGTCTGGCACCTGGTGTCCACCGTGGAGGGGCGGCTCGCACCGGACGTCGGCTACGGCGGCCTGCTGCGTGCGACCTTCCCGTGCGGCTCGGTGACCGGCGCGCCCAAGGTGCGCTCGATGGCGATCATCGACGCCCTCGAGCCCGTGCGCCGCGGGTTGTACTGCGGCGCGATCGGGTTCCTGGCCGCGGGCGCGGCCGGACTCTCGGTCGCGATCCGCACGGCGGTGCTGCACCGCGACGGCAGCGTCGACTACGGCGCCGGGGGCGGGGTGGTGGCCGACTCCGACCCCCGCGCCGAGCACGCCGAGAGCCTCGACAAGGCGGCGGCCTTCCTGCGGGCGGTCGGGGCGAAGCGGGTGGTGGCGGCATGAGCCGGGGACTGCTCGCCTGGGTCGACGGTCGGCTGGTGCCGGTGGAGCAGGCATCCGTCTCCGTCTACGACCGGGGCTTCCGCTCCGGCGAGGGCGTGTTCGAGACGCTGCGGGCGTACGGCGAGCACGTGTTCCGGCTCGGCGCGCACCTCGACCGGGCCCGCGCCGGCGCCACCGAACTCGGCTTCGAGGCGGGGCAGGCCGACCAGCTCGCCACGGCCGTGCAGGCCACCGCCAGCGCCAACCTCGCGGCGCTGGGCGGCGCGGACTCGGCCCTGCGCCTGACGGTGTCGGCCGGGACCATCGACCCGCACTCGCCCTTCCCCGGCACCCCGGGCGGCCCCCCGACCGTGGTGGTCACCTCCCATGCGCTGCGCCCCACCCCACCGAGCGCCACCGCCGTCACCGTCCCGCTGGCCCGGGAGCTCCCCCACGTCAAGGCCGTGTCCTACCTGGTGGCGGTCACGGCCCGGCGCCGCGCCCGCGAGCAGGGCGCGGACGAGGCGCTGCTGACCGGCGCCGACGGGCGCATCCTCGAAGGTGCCAGCAGCAACGTCTTCCTCGTGCGCGACGGCTCACTGATCACCCCGCCGCTGACCGGGGTCCTCGCCGGCGTGACCCGCAGCGTCGTGGTGACCGTCGCCGGACGGCTGGGCATCCCGCTCGCGCAGCGCGACGTCGCGGCCGCCGAACTGCTCGGCGCCGACGAGGCGTTGCTGACCGCCACCACCCGGGAGATCGTGCCGCTGGTTGCCGTCGACGGCCGGCCGATCGGTGCCGGGGTACCGGGAGCGGTGACCCGACGGCTGCAGGCCGGCTACCGCGACGAGGTGGCCCGGGAGCTCATGGGTCGATCCCGCTGAAGCGCACGCCCGCGTGGGCCCGGTAGCGCTTGTTGAGCGCGAGCAGCACCGTGGTCAGGTCCTCGACCGGTCCGGCCAGACGCAGCGGGCCGGCCAGCAGCGGCCGCACCCCCTCGAGACGGGCGGCGAGCTCGAGCACGACCTCGACGGCCTGCTCGTCGTCGCCGACGACCGGAACGTCGTCGTCCATCGGCTGCTCGACGCGCGCCAACGTCCGGGCCGACAGCGAGTGGAAGGCCCCGACCACGCGGGCACCGGGCAGCCGGGCGGCGACGGCCGCGGCGGCCGAGCCCTCGGCGACCGGCACCGGATAGGGACCGGCGGCGTCGAAGGCCAGCGGGTTGACCGCACTGACCACGATGCGGTCGGTGAGCTGGTCCGCGAGTGGCGCCAGTGCCTCGTCCAACCCGTCGAACGGGACGGTGATCAGGACCACGTCCGCGCCGGCCACCACCTCGAGGTTGCTGCCTCCGGAGACCTCGGCGGCGGCCGGCCCGGCCAACGCGGCGATGTCGGCGGCCGCCTGCTGGCCCCGTTCGGGGCGGCGTGAGCCGATCGCCGTCACGATCCCGGCCCGGGCCCAGCGTGCCGCCAGTCCCTTGCCCAGGGGGCCGGTGCCCCCGACGAACCCGATGCGCTGAACCACGTGGTACTCCTCGTCGGGCGCCGATCCTGCCAGACCAGGCCGCGCGGCGCACCTCGGGCTGCGCACCGCGGTGGGGTAGACTCCCGTCGCAGACACGGCGCGCCCCGTGCGGCCGTGGTCGCGGCGGCGGCTGCGGGCACGTCCCAGGTTCACCAGCACTGGGTGTCCGTGCCTCCGCAGCGACGAGGGAGAGGTCCAGGTGGCCCGGAAACCCGACGGCCGATTGCGCTGGCACCGCACCACTCTGGACGGCCGCACGGCGGTGTACGGCGAAGCGGGCGACGGGCCTCCGGTGATCTTCCTGCACGGGTGGGGTCTGTCCGCGCGCTCCTACGCCAAGGCCCTGCCGATGATCGCCGCCACCGGTGCGCGCGTGCTCGCACCGGCCCTGCCCGGGTTCGGACGCAGCGACGCCCTGCCCGGCGAGTACACCTTCGAGAAGCTGGCCCGCTGGGTCGATGCCCTGCTCGAGCACGCCGACGTCGACGAACCCGCCGCGTTCGTCGGGCACTCCTTCGGCGGAGGCGTGGCCACCGCCACCGCCTGGCACTACCCCGACCGGGCCCGCTCGCTGACGTTGGTCAACTCGGTCGGCGGCTCGGTGTGGAAGAAGGACGACGAACAGCGCGGCGGCCGCCTGCTGGTCGATCGGCCGCTGTGGGACTGGGGGCTGCGCCTGCCGACCGAGTTCGGCCAGCGCGACTACCGGCGGGTACTGCCGGTGGTGCTGCGCGACATCGTCGGCAACGCCCTGTCCAACCCGGCGGCGGTGTGGCGCGCGGCGGATCTCGCCCGGCAGGCGGATCTGCGCACCGAACTGTCGACCCTGGCCGAGCGCGGCCTGCCGGTTTCGATCCTGTGGGGCTCGGAGGACACCGTCGTCCCCGAGGCGACCTTCCTGGCGATGTGCGAGGCCGCCGGCGCCCCCGGCGACATCATCGCCGACGCAGGCCACTCCTGGCTGCTGGCCGACCCGGAGGGCTTCGGCGAGTTGGTCACCAACTCACTGACCGTGCGGCGCACGCTGGACGAACGCACCACCGACCCGCACGACGTCCATGACGGCGTGCCGGCCGACCATCCTGCCGGCGAGGAACCCGGCGGTCACCCCACCTCAGCGACCGCCTGAGCCGGCGGCTTCAGCCGACGTCGTCGAGGTCCTCGAGCCCGAGCGCGACCATCCGACGACGGTGCCCGCTGATGACCTCGATCGCCAGGCGCTTGACGCGCCGCTCGGAGGTCTCACCCTCGGCCCGGTCGGCATCGAGCAGCACCCGCAGCGCGTCGGTGTCCGACATCACGCCCTGGTAGGCGCTCAGCGCCCGGCCGAGCAGGTCGGCCACGATGCCCCGCGCGCGCTCACGGGCGGCATCATCGACCAGCAGTTCGGACAACGACCGGGTGGCGCTGCGCTCGAACTGGTCGCGGTCGGCGATCGAGGCCAGCACCACCTCGGCGGTGGCCTCATCGAGCGCCCCGGCGATCTCGCGGCCGAAGTCGGCGGCGATCGGCAGGCCGAGTGCGAAGAAGGTGCAGGCCCCGAACCAGTCGTCGAGCGGGGCTTGGTCGAAGTAGCGGTCGAAATGGGGACGCTGGCGGTCCATCACCGTGAACGCGAGGTCGGTGCGGGCGGCCAGCAGGTCCCGCAGCCCGAGGTAGCCCTCGTGCTCGTGGCGGGCGAAGCAGGCCAGCTCGTCGGCATGCTCGGTGCCGATCGCGTAGCGGATCGCCCGCGCTGCCGCCTCGAAGGCACGCAGCTGCCCGTAGGCCAGCGCGCCGAGCAGTTCGACGGTGGCCAGCTCGATGCGCTCGTCATGATCGGTCACGGACCCGCCTTTCGTCACCGCCGGCCTCCGACGGCGCCGTTCAGGTGGCGCCGTTCAGGTGGCGCGCCGCGGCCGCCATCCGAGCCGCTCGGAGATCTCGCGGGCGGAGCGCAGCACGCGCAGCGCGATCGACTCAGGGTCGGGCAGCCGGGCGTTGGGGGCCACGATACCCACCGCCGCCACCGCCCGTCCGGTGTGGTCGAACACCGGGGCCGCAACCCCCGAGGCGCCCGGCTCGAGCTCGTCGCGGGTGTAGGCCACGCCGCGCTGGCGCACGCTCTGCAGCTCAGGGGTGCGCGAGCCCTCGGGCAGGAACGCGAGCAGCGCCTTGCCGTGGGCGGCCACCCCCAGCGGATGACGGAAGCCGACGCGGTAGTTGACCTGCACGAAGCGGTCGCCGGGTTCGATGACCTCGACCACGACCATGTCGTCGCGGTCCCGCACCGCCAGGCAGGCGGTCTCCCCGGTGTCCTCGCTCAGTCCCCGCAGCGGGGGCCCGGCCAACCGGCGCACCTCGAGCCCCTGCGCGGCCCGCACCCCGAGCTCGAGCATCGCCAGTCCGAGCCGGTACCGGCGCGAATCGGCGTCCCGGGTCACGAACCCCTCGCCGGTCAACGTGTCGAGCAGGCGGTAGAGCACCGCCCGGTCGAGCTTGGTCGCCTCCGCGAGTGCCGACACGGTCGCGCCGTCGGGATGCTCACCGAGTGCGTTGAGCAGGGCGAGTCCCCGCGATAGCGTGCGCGACCCACTGGCCCTGCGGCCACTCTCCTCGTCCGCTGCCACCTGTGTTCCCTCCTGTCGGTCACCGAGACACGGCATGCAGGTCCCACCCCCCGGACCTGCACCCTGCCCCCGCCAGGCGGGAGAGCGAAAGCGCACGCGAGGGTGCGTTCCTGGCACGTAGTGTGCGGCGCGACCAGCGCACGGTCAAGAGCAACCTCGACCTCGAGGTGGTGGCCATCCGGACGGGCTGCCCGGCTCCGGCTCAACCTGATCGAGCCTGGCGAGCGCATCGCTACCATGCCGCTCCGACCAGCGAGCGAAGGTGACGAGGTGTCCGACGAGATCGAGAAGCTGCTCGGTGGGCAGCGACGCGCCTACGACAAGCTCTTCGAGCAGCGCATCGTGTTCCTCAAGGGCCCCCTCGAAGACGAGAACGGCGATCAGCTCATCGCGCAGCTGCTCGCGCTCGACGCCGACTCCCAGGACGACATCACGCTGTACGTCAACTCGCCGGGCGGGATCATCACCGGCATGTTCGCGCTGTACGACTCGATCCAGTTGCTGTCCAGCAAGGTCAACACCCGGTGCGTGGGCCTGGCGGCCTCCGCGGCCGCGTTCCTGCTGTGCACCGGCACCGGGACCCGCGCCGCCACCGAGAACGCCCGGATCATGATCCACCAGCCGCTTGGCGGCGCCCGTGGCACCGCCAAGGACATCGAGATCCAGGCCAAGAACATCGTCTGGATGCGCGAACGCATCAACGAGATCATGGCGGAGCGCTCCGGACAGACCGTCGAGAAGATCCGCAAGGACACCGACCGTGATTTCTGGATGACCGCCGCCGAGGCGGTGGAGTACGGGCTGATCGACGAGGTCGTCGAGCCGGGCCGGGGCAGCTGAGCCCGATGGACGGTGAGGTCCGCGTCGCGCTGCTCGAGGCCGACCATGTCGATCCCCCGCTGCGGCCCATCGCCGGCGACTATGCCGACATGTTCGTCCGAAGCTTCGGGGCCCGCGCCCCCGAGCTGACCTTCGAGCGTGTCGACGTCGTCGGTGGTGCGCCGCTGCCGGCGGTCGGAGCCCACGACGCGGTGCTGGTCACCGGCTCGCGCCACGGCGTCAGCGACGGTCTGGAGTGGGTGGACGAGCTGTCGGGGTTCGTGCGCACCGCCGTCGACCGCGCGGTGCCCGTGGTCGGGATCTGCTTCGGCCACCAGCTGATCGCCCACGCGCTGGGCGGACAGGTCGCCCGCGCCGGCAACGGCTGGGGCGTGGGCGGACACGACACCAGCGTGCACACCACCCGGGACTGGATGCTGCCCAGCGTCGAGCGCTTCCGGCTGCTGATGAGCCACCAGGACCAGGTCGTGGACCTGCCCGACGACGCCACGGTGCTCGCCGCCACCAGCCATGCTCCGATCGCGGCCTTCGAGGTCGGCAGCGCGGTCGGGTTCCAGGGCCATCCGGAGTTCGCCCCGGCCTACCTCGACGCCCTGCTCGCCGGGCGGATCGAGCGCATCGGCGCGACGCGGGTCGCGCAGGCACGGGCCTCGCTGAGCGCTCCCACCGACCACGAGCTGGTGACCGACTGGCTCGTCGGCGTGCTGGCCGGACCCGCACGCCGCTAGCGTCGGCAGGACAAGGTCCTCGGTCACCACCGGAAGGTTCCGATGCCGGCGCCCCCACCGTCGGGGCGGCTTCGCCGCCTGTCGCGCTGGATCGCGCTCTACCAGCCCGACCTCATCGCGGCGCTCGGGTTGAGCGTGCTGGTGGCAGCCGGGGTCGCGGCTGGGCTCGGGTGGTTCGAGTCGGCCTGCCAGCGTCGCCCGTTCGCGTGCGGCTTCGGACAGTCGATCGTGGTCACCTCATCGGTCGCCGCCCTCGGCTACTACGCGCTGCTCGGCGCCAAGCGCACCCGGTGTCTGCGCCGCTACCGCACCACCTTCCGGACCCAGGCCGCCCGGCGCACCGACCTCGACGGGTACCACGAGCATCAGCCCTTCCCCAGTCAGCAGCGGGTGCTGACCGACCTGCGCTACACCCTCGAGCACGATGCGGAGCGCACCCCGCTGCTGCTGGTCGGCGACGCCGGCAGCGGCAAGACCCGGATCCTGGTCGAGCTGGCGGTCAGCCTGCTCGACCACCGCCGGCTGCCGATGCTGGTGACCGCCCGCCAGCTCGCCACCTCGTCGCTGGTGACGGCGACGGTCGACAACTTCATCGACGCCGTGGGCTCGCAGCTGCGCACCCGCGACGAGGGCGAGGCGGTGTTCCGCCAGCTCGCCCGCGGGATCGACATCGTCGTGCTGGTCGACAGCCTCGCCGACGTCGATCCCCACCTGCCCACCGCGCAGCGCGATGCACGGCTCGCGGACCTGGTCGGGCAGGCCCGCGAGGCCGGCTACCGGGTGGTCGTGGGCACCCGGCCGTCCTCGCTACCCGACGGACTTCAGGCCGCGACCTACCGGTTGCCCCCGCTGGACGCCGCCGAGGCCCGGGATCTGCTTCTCGCGCAACTGGGGCCCGACCAGCCCATCACCGATCCGACCACCATCCCGGCACCGGCCCGGTCACGCTTCTTTCTCGGGCTGCTCGTGGACCAACTGGCCGAAGGGCACGGGCCCCCACAGGCCAGCGACCCGGCGCTGTGGCGCGACGAACTGGTCGCCGCCTGGGTGGCCGGCCACCTCGCCCGCAGCCGCCCCGCCGGCGCCCAGGATCCCGGTCTGCTGCCCGACATCGCCTACGTGCTGCTGGTCAACAACGTCGGCAGCGTCGGCCGACAGGACCTGGTCGCCGCCCTGCAGGCCCTCCCCCACCATCGCCGCGGGTTGCTGGCCCACCGGGTCCTCGGGGAGTTGCAGCGCGCCATCGGCGAGCGTCTGATGGAGTTCGTCCCGTCGGTCAACCACTACCGCTTCCGCCACGTCGTGCTGCAGACCTCGCTGGCCGGTCTGGCGATCGCCCGCCACCCCACCCTGTTCGACGCCGACCTGGTCGCGAGCTTCGGCCCGTCGGCGACCAGCGCGGTGGCCTCCGGCCTGCGGGCCTGCCCCGATGCCCGCACCTTCACGGCGCTGGCCACGCGCCTGACCGAGGCGATCAGTCGAGCCTTCGGATCCGGCTCCGACCTGCTGCCCCAGCTGTGCATCGCCGCGGTCCAGGGCTGTCGCGGCGAGACCGCCGACCTCACGGCGGCCTCGGCACTGGTGCGCACCGCCGTGTCCCGCTTCCCCGAGGATGCCAGCCCCGCCGCACGCATCGCCTTCGTCGAGGCCCTGCGTCCCGCCTGCGGGCGGCTGCTGCCCGCCCCGGTGGGCACCCCGGGCTACCCCGACCCGCACCCGGAGCTGGACCGCTGCCCGGCGGTGGAGGCCGTGTGGCGCTTCGCTTCGGACGCCTCGGCGCCGGTGCGCTGGACCGCCGTGCAACGTCTGGCCCACCGGGCGATGGAGGCCACCGGCCAGGACCTCGCCCAGCTCGCGTCGCTGGTGCACCACCTGGAGGCGGCCGGCGCGTCACCGACCGACCCCGACCAGGAGCTCGCCCCGTGGCTGCTGCCCAGCTTCGTGGAGCTGGCTCCGGCAGCGGTCGCCGACCCGGCCCGCGCTCTCCTCGACCGGGTCGTGGCCGCCACCCGTGCCACGAGCACCACGACGAACCTCGAAGCGGCGCTCGGGCGGGGGTTCAAGCTCGCGGCGTTGACCGCACCCTCGCGGCCACCGAGTCCGGCCGTCCTGCGGCTGCTCGACGGACCGCCCCGGTTCTGGTACGCGCGCATCAGCCTCGTGCAGGCGCTGGGGATCCGGTTGACCACCGCGCCCGAAGCCGCGGACGACCAGGCCGCCCTGCACCGCCTCGAGCAGGTCGCGACCGCCGATCCCCACCCGCTGGTGCGGCGCAGCGCCGAGCTGATGGTCGCGGCGGTGCGCGGTGGCCGGACCTGGACCAGCGTGGCCTGGGACGACCTCGGGCAGGCGGTGCGCCAGCCCCCCGATGCGCTCGACGACCCGGCCGTGCAGTTGCTCGGTGACGTCGCGTTGCTGCTGACCATGACCGTGTGCGCCGAGCAGGACGCCGCGACCGACGAGCAGCGCCGGCAGTGGGAGCGCAGCCCGCAGCTGCCACGGTGCCTGGGGGCCAGCCCCCGCCGCGAGGAGCTCGAGCAGGGCTGCCCGCCGGCGTGCGGCGTCGGCCTGTGCCCCTACCCGCCGCCCGAGCGCCGCGACGC
>SKJO01000349.1 GCA_007121975.1 Nitriliruptoraceae bacterium
GACCCCCAGCCCGACAAGGTCGGACACAACCGTCCGGTCACGGTCGGTGCGGTCAGCGACGTGCGCTCGTTCCTGCGCGCCCTGCTCGCGACCGACGCCACCTTCGGACGTGCCGCGCCGAGACCGTGGCTCGAGCAGTTACGCGCCGAGGAGGCCCGGCGCCTCGCCGATCGGGAGGCGGCGTCGATGAGCGACGCATCGCCCGTGCACCCGCTGCGCTTCGCACGGGAGGTCGCCCGGTGGGTCGACCGTGACGCGATCGTGATCGGCGACGGCGGGGACATCGTGGCCCACACCGCCGGACAGGTCCGCGTCGACCATCCCGGCCACTGGATGGATCCGGGGCCCTTCGGGTGCCTCGGGGTCGGGGCGCCCTTCGCCATGGCCGCCCGCCACGTCCACCCCGATCGGCAGGTGCTCGTGGTCTACGGCGACGGGTCCTTCGGGTTCAACGCCATGGAGTACGAGTCGGCGGTCCGCCAGGGACTGCCCTTCGTCGGGGTGATCGGTAACGACGGCGCCTGGGGCGAGATGAAGGCCTTCCACGAGCGCGTGTACGGCGCCGAGGGCATGCTCGCCCAGGATCTGTCCCAGGCCACCGGCTATGAGCGCATGGTCATGGCTCTTGGTGGCTACGGCGAGCGCATCGACCGCCCGGAGGACATCGGCCCGGCCCTGGACCGGGCGGCAGCCAGCGGGCTGCCCGCGGTGGTCAACGTGCTGCTCGACCGCGACGTACGCCGGGAGTCGGCCGCCGCCTACGGCGCCTGATCCGCGGACGGGGCCGGGGCGAGCTTGGCCAGGAACCGGGCCCGGTCCACGAGCACCCGACGGTGTCGGACCCGCGCGACGGTGTCGCCCTCCTCCTCCACCCGGACGCTGAACTCGAGTCGCCGGCCGTGGTGGCCGACCAGGGTGGCGTGTGCGCACACCGTGGCGCCGACGGCGGTGGCCTTCAGATGCTCCACCTCGGCCCAGGCTCCCACGGAGGTCTGCCCCTCGGGCAGATCCCCGGCGATCGCATCCACGCAGGCGGCCTCGGCGAGCGCGAGCAGCGCGGGGGTTCCCAGCACCGGGACGTCGCCGGAGCCCAGCGCCTCGGCGGTGTGCTCGGCGCCGACCTGCAGACAGCGGTCGACCTTGAGGCCGGGATCGCAACGACCCATGACAACAGACCCTCCATCGGGACCGAGCGGCAGCGTAGCGGTGGGGAGCGGTCCCGGCCGGTTGGGCCTCGACCGTTCGGGATGGCACCCTGTGGCACCCGGTGCGCTGCCCTGCGACCGGCCACGGCCGGCCCGTCCGTACCTTCGGCGGTCGTGCTCCCTCCCCCCCACGAGGATCGCCTGTGAACGCCCCTGCTGCCGTGCTTGCGCTGGTGTTGGCGATGACCGCCGTCGGGAGTTCCTGGCTGCTGTGGCTGGGTCCGACCTACGGCAACCTGCGGGCCGGGTACGAGCTGCTGACCGGCAGCACCATCGTGGCCCTGGCGTGGGCCGCCTGGGCGTCGCTCGGGGGCCCCCTGCTGGCCCTGGAAGCAACCGCCTCCGTGGATGACGGGGGACTGGCCCGCACCCTGCTGCTGACCATGACCCTGCTCAGCCTGGCAGCCGTGATCCTCCGCGCGCTTCCGATCACGGCGCTGGCCGCGCGGGTGCTCGGTGTGGCCGCCGCGATCGCCGGCACCGCGGCGTTCCTGCCCCTGGCGTCCATCCGCGCCGCCCGCGGCGGGGTCGGCGGTGTCCCCCAGGGAGTCCTCGAGCTGCTGCTGGGCTCGGTGCTGCTGGGGGCGGTGTGGGTCGGGATGATCCTGGGGCACTGGTACCTGGTCGAGCGGAGGCTCTCCAACCGCTACATGGTGTTCATCTCCTGGGTGAACGTGGCCGCGGTCGTCGCCGGAGTGGCCTCGGTGCTGCTCTCGGCCCGCAGTCCGGTGCCCTGTGCGGGGCTGACCGGCGCCGAGTTCGAGACCTGCGTGCGCACGTTCTCGCCGATCCTGAACATCGGTTCGATGACGATCGTGCTCGGACTCGGGGTGCTCGCGCTGGTGGCGCTGATCGCCGGCTTCAACGTGCGCCTGGCGCGGGAGGGCGGACGCTCGATCCAGGCATCGACGGGGATGTTCTACCTCGCGGTGATCCTGGCTCCGGCGGCGGAGTTCGCCGCCAAGGTGCGCTTCTTCTGACCGTCGGATCGCTCGCCGATGACCGACCGACCGTCTACGTGTCGGTCGGGGGCGCTCCCGGCACCGCGTCGCGGCGGCGGGAGATCGCGATTCCGTCGTCGACCGGGAGCACGACGGTGTCGAAGGTCTCGAGACCGAGCAGCCGATCGAGCAGTTCGGCGCTCGCGTCCGCCTGGTCGCCGGGCCGTGCGATGCCCCGCACCACCAGCAGCCCCTCAGGCCGCAGCAGCCGGGCGCCGTGCTCGAGGTGATCGAGCGTTGGGCCCGGCTCGAGCTGGAGCACCAGCAGGTCATAGGCGGCGTCGGTCAGCCGTGACAGGACCGTGCCGGGATCGCCGAGGATGCAGCGCACATGCTCGCTCAGCCCGGCCTGTTCGAAGCTCTGGACGGCCAGCGCGTGTGCGTAGGGGTCGGGATCGATACTGGTCAGCGCCCGACGGCCCGACAGGGCCGACAGCAGCCACAGTCCGGTGACGCCGCTGGTGCTGCCGACCTCGACGGCCGCGGCGGCACCGCGGCTGCGAGCGAGCCAGGCGAGCAGTGCCCCGAACTCCGCTGGCGGTGCGGCGGCGCCCGCCCGTTGCCGAGCGGCGGTCAACACTTCGTCCTCGGCGGCCGTCAGCCGTCGTAGCTCGTGCCGCACGTTGGGATCCACCGCGATCGACCTCTCTCCGGATCGAGCCGGCACGGTACCGTCGCAGGTCCGAAGACCAGATATCGGCGGGCATCCGGCCCGACCGGTCCGGTGGTCCGAAACCGTCGTTGCCAACCTGCGTCCTTGGGCCCGATACGGCCCCCGAAGTCGCCACCGCTCCGCCGAACGACCTCGCCGCTCCCGACTTCGACGACCAGCCCACCGACCAGCCCACCGTCCAGCCCACCGACAAGGGGCGCCGCGTGACCTACGACCGTGAGGAGTGGCGCCGGCCCTGGCGGGCCGAGCAGCCACCGGACGTCGACACCGAGCCCGGCAGCTCGGTGGCCGCAGGGGCGGTGGCACCGGTCGCGCGCTTCCCCCAGCCGCCGCCCGCCGCGTGGGACGACCGTGCGGCTGGGCCAGGCTCCCCGGCCGGGTCGGTCCGCCCGCCGGACACCACCGCCACGGTGGATGCCCCTCAGCGCCGGCGGCGGGGACGTGGGCCGCTGGCCTGGGTGCTCGCCTCGCTGTTCGGGGCGGCGCTGGGCACGGCGGCCACGCTCGCGATCGTGCTGCCGGGGACGGTCGAGGAGTCGGCCGCCCCCGAACCGGCACCGAACGCCGATGCCTCCGCACCCACCATCGAGATCGAGGGGGGGCTGCCGTCGGTGGTCCCCGCGGTCGCCAGTGCCGTGGCGCCGTCAGTCGTGCAGATCGACGTGGTGGGGGTCGATGGGCCGCTGGGGGCGCAGCCGTCGCTCGGCTCCGGGGTCATCTACCGCTCCGACGGCTACGTGCTGACCAACCACCATGTCGTCTCGGGCGCCGACGAGGTCCGGGTGCGCTTCGCCAGCGGAGACATCGTCGAGGCGACGGTGGTCGGCAGCGACCAACTCAACGACCTCGCGGTGGTGTTGGTGGAGCGCTCGGGACTGCCAGCGATCAACCTGCGGCCGAGCGCAGAGCCGCTGATCGTCGGCGAGACGGTGGTCGCGATCGGCTCGCCCTTCGGGCTGACCGGATCGGTGACCACCGGCATCGTCAGTGCCCTCAACCGCGACCTGGCGGTCGACGAGGAGGACGGTGCGGCCCTGGTGATCCCGTCCGTCATCCAGACCGACGCGGCGATCAACCCGGGGAACTCCGGTGGGGCGTTGGTCGACGCGCAAGGCCGCCTGATCGGGATCAACACCGCGATCCTCAGCCGCACCGGCGCGAACCAGGGTGTGGGCTTCGCGGTCCCCGCTGAGCAGGCGATCGGATCGGCGGACCAGCTCATCGAGCAGGGCTTCGTGCGGCATCCGCTGCTCGGGATCAGCGGCATCGACGTGTCGCCCGAGCTCGCCGAGGAGTTCGGGCTGGAAGCCAGCCGTGGGGCGGTGGTCGACGCGGTCCAGGAGGGCACCGGGGCGGCGGCCGCCGGGCTGCGTGCGGGAGACATCATCGTCGCCGTCGACGACCAACCCTTGGCCACCATGAGCGACCTGGTGGCCGAGGTCCGGCGCCGTCAACCGGGTGAGGTGGTCGTGCTCGGCATCGTGCGCAACGGCTCCGAACTCGAGGTCGAGGTGGAGCTCGGAGAGCGGCCGCGAGGCTGATCCGCGCGGC
>SKJO01000110.1 GCA_007121975.1 Nitriliruptoraceae bacterium
GGCGCCTGCTGCACCGTGGCTGCCGTTGGGGCCGGTCGGTACGCCCGTTCAGGACGGACCGACCGTTGTCTACTGAGCAGCCCTCTGCAGGGTCGTCACCATCGGGTCGCAGGCGCATCGGCAAGCCGATTCCGATCAGCATCGGATCCGGTGAGCGTGGCGCCCCGGCTTCCCCGTGGTGCTGTACGCCCCTACTGCACCAGCCGTGCCCGCCCGCGTCAAGGCCGCTGACCGGTGCGCGCAGTCGCTTTGCGCAGACCGCTCGCACGGTCACGGACACCGGCCGGGCGCATCGGGCAGCGGCGCGTCACCATGGGCAACACGACCGTGCACGAGCGTCAGGACGGCATGGGTGCCACGCGGATCCGGTGACCGGTAGGGATCGTCGGCGAACGCGGCGAGGTCGGCGCGCATGCCCGGTCGCAGCACCCCCACGTAGCGCTCCTGGCGCGCGGCGTAGCGGCCTCCCAGCGTCGCCAGACGCAGCGCCTCCTCGCGGGTGATCGCGCGCACGCCCCGCTGCGGGGCACTCGCCGCGTGCACGGCGGCCCAGGGATCCAGGGGGTTCTCCGCGCTGTCGGAGCCGAAGGCCAGCGGGACCCCGGCATCGAGCAACTGTCGGAACGGGTTGGTCCATCCCTGTCGCCGCGGGCCGAGTCGGGAGGCGTACAGGCCGGTCTCGCCCCCGAAGCGGATCTCGAAGGCGGGCTGGCCCGACACCACGACCCCGAGCTCGGCCAGCGGCGCCGACAGCTCGGGCGGGACCACCACCCCGTGCTCGACCCGGTGGCGGAGTCGTCGCACCGCATCGGGCCGACGTTCGCCGGCGAGTCGGCTCTCCACCGCGCGCAGCGAGGTGATCAGTTGGCGCAGCGCGGCGTCGCCGATCGCATGCACCCCGAGCTGCAACCCGGCCCGGGTGCCGGCCAGCAGCCACTCGGTCAGGCTGTCATCGTCGAGTTCGAGGTGTCCGCTGGCCTGCGGGCGGTCGTGGTAGGGCTCGCTGAGCGCCGCGGTGTGGGCTCCCAGCGAGCCGTCGAGCAGCACGTCTCCTCCGGCGTGGCGCAGGTTGCGGGCGACGGCCTCCTCGAGGTCCCATCCCGCCCAGTAGGGCACGATCTCCACCGGCCAGTCGTCCTCGATCCATACGTCGAGGTCGTCGCCGCCCATCTGGTCGGGGCCCCCCATCTCGTGCAGTGACGCGATCCCCAACCCGGCGGCCCGGGCAACCGCGCGCCGCCGGGCGGTCTGCAGCTGCGCGCCCGACATGGCGCCCACGGCCCAGCGCCGCGCGATGTGGTTGGCCTCGCGGCGCAGCCGCCCGGTGGGGCTGCCGGTGTGATCGCGGTCCACCCCTTCGGCACGGGCCAACGGGGCGGAGTGCAGCGTGCCGCGATCGACCAGCCCGGCGTGCCCGTCGACCTGGGTGAGGTAGACCGCGCGGCCTGCGGCGACCCGGGCCAGCTGATCGGGGGTCGGCAACGGGTCCTGGAGTCGCTGCGGGTCGAGGCCCTGCCCCCAGATCACCCGCCCGGGGTGCGCCGCAGCGTGGGCCGCCACCTGCTCGAGCACCTCGTCGGTCCGCGTCAGGCCGGCCAGGTCCAGGCCGTCCAGCGCCAGGCCGGTCGTCGTCAGGTGCACGTGAGCGTCGACGAAGCCGGGCCCGATCACGCACCCGGGCAGGTCCAGACGGGCACGGTGGGGCGGTGCCAGCCCGGGATCGGCCCCGAGCCACACGATACGTGAGCCGCGGACCAGCACGGCCCGCGGGCGGGTTGGCTCGGTGCTCAGGGTCACCACGTCATCGGCGACCAGCAGCACGCCGCGGGGTGCGGCTCCGGTGCTCATGGGTCCATGCCGACCAGTGCGATGAGCAGCACGATCGCGGTCACGAACGCTGCGAGCCCCCACAGCGGACGGCGTCGCGACACCGGTCGACCGCGCAGTTCGTCGATCAGCGCCGAGACCAGCCAGAACACCGCCGCCAGCGACAGCCCGAAGGCCGTGCCCAGCACGACGACGAGCACCCCCACACCACCCGGCACGCCGAGCGCGCCGGTGGCCACGGCCCCGATCAGGCCCAGCCCCACACCCCCGAGCGCCAGCCGACGGCCCCACCGCAGTGGTCCGGCCTCCGGATCCGGGTCGGCCACCGCGTCGGGCGACGGTGGCCGATCGGGGGAAGGTTCGCTCACCGGCCGGGTCCGGCCGCGAGCGAGCGGGCGATCACGAGTCGCTGGATCTGGTTGGTGCCCTCGACGATCTGGAGGATCTTGGCCTCGCGCAGGTAGCGCTCGGCGGGGTAGTCGCGGGTCACGCCCGCGCCGCCGAGCACCTGCACCGCCTCGGTGGTGGTGGCCATGGCCGCGTCGGTTGCGAACAGCTTGGCCATCGCAGCCACGCGCGTGACGTCGAAGCCGTGGTCGCGCCGGTCGGCGGCGGAGAGCATCAACGTGCGGGCGGCCTCGGTGCGGGTGGCCATGTCCGCGAGCAGGAAGCCCACGCCCTGATGCTCGACGATCGGGCGGCCGAACTGCTCACGCTCACCGGCGTAGCGCCGGGCGACGTCCAGCGCGGCCTGCGACAACCCCACCGCGCAGGCGGCGATGCCCAACCGGCCCCCGTCCAGCGACGCCATCGCCACCCGGAACCCCGTGCCCTCCTCGCCGCCGAGCAGACGGTCGATCGGGACCGGTGCATCCTCGAAGACCAGTTGGGCCGTCGGCGAGGCCCACATACCGATCTTGGCCTCGGGGGGAGCCACGCTCATCCCCGGTTGGTCGGCGTCGATCACGAAGGCGCTGATGCCGGCGGTGCGGTGCGGACCGGTGCGTGCCATGACCAGGTAGCGGTCGGCGACGCCGCCGTGGGTCACCCAGGCCTTGACGCCGTCGAGGCGGTAGACCTCCCCGTCGCGGCGGGCGCGGGTCACCATCGCCGCCGCGTCCGACCCGGAGCCCGGCTCGGACAAGGCGTAGGCACCCAGCATCCGCCCGGCCACCAGGTCGGGCACGAACCGCTCGCGCTGCTCGGGCGTGGCGAAACGGTCGATGCCGAAGGTGGCCAGCAGATGCACCGACAGACCCAGGCCCAGAGCCAAGAAGGCCCGGGAGATCTCCTCGATCACGAGGCTGACCGCGGTGTAGGGCAGCTCCGAGCCCCCGACCTGCGCCGCGAACGGCAGACCGGTGAGGTCCATCGCGCCGAGCTGGTCGAACAACGGGCGGGGGAACTCGTGGGCCTGCTCGTAGCCTTCGGCGGCCGGTGCCACCTCGGTCCGGGCGAAGCCCTCGACGAGTTCGAGCAGGTGACGCTGCTCCTCGGGAAGGGTGTGGATCATGGCGGCATCCGGGGGGGTCGGCGCGACGCGCGGTCAGGAGCGGATGGGGCGGTCGGGGCCGGTGCGGCGGGTCATGAGGATGCGGCGCGGCTCGTAGCCGAGCGACGCGAGGAAGGCGCGACCCGCCTCGTTGCTCGCCGCGACCGACACCTCGAGCACCGGCACGCGGGTGTCCTGTGCCCACTGCTGGATCGACGCGAGCAGGGCGTCGCCGACCCCCCGTCGGCGGGCGCTCGCGCGGGTGAACACCGGCCCGAGTGTGCAGCCCGTGGGGCGCAGGACACCGGCGGCGTAGCCCAGCGCCGCCCCGTCGTCGGCGTTGGTTGCCAACCAGAACACTCCACCGGGCGGGACCGGTGCCTCGGCCGGCGAGCCGAGCTCGCGACGGTGTTCGCGGTCGTACTCCGCCGCCAGGGCGCGGATCTCCTCGATGCGGGCACGCCGCACCTCGATGCCCCCCTGCTGCATGGCCGGTTCGCTCATGTGCACACCACCAACTCCCGGGGACGGTGGTTGCACCGGGCAACCCCGTCGGGCGTCACGACCACGATGTCCTCGATCCGGGCACCGTAGCGGCCCGGGAGGTAGATGCCGGGCTCGACCGAGAAGGCCATCCCCGGTTCGAGTTCGAGGGGGTTGCCCTCCACGATCCAGGGCTCCTCGTGCTCCTCGATGCCGATCCCGTGTCCGGTGCGGTGCACGAAGTGGGCACCGTGCCCTGCCGCCGCGATGATCGAGCGTGCGGCCGCGTCCACGGCCTCGGCGCTGGATCCCGGCGTGACCGCCTCGACGGCGGACTGCTGGGCCCGCTCGAGCAGCCTGTGCAGCGCCGCGTAGCCCTCGGGGACGTGTCCGACGGCGTAGTTGCGGGTCATGTCCGAGCAGTAGCCCTGCCGGGTCCCGCCGATGTCGATCACGACCGCGTCGCCCGCCTCGATGCGGCGCGGCCCGGTCTCGTGGTGGGGCGAGGCCCCGTTGGGCCCGGAGGCCACGATCACGAAGTTGACCTCGTCGTGGTCGTCGAGGATGCGCTCGGCGAGGTCCCGCCCGACCTGCTGCTCGGTGCGCCCGGGGCGCAGCAGCTCGGGGACCGCCGCGTGCACCGCATCGATCGCCGCACCGGCGGCGTGCAGAGCCGCGATCTCCTCGGGCGTCTTGCGCAGCCGCAGCTCGCGCATGACCTGGGAGCCGGGCAGCCAGGCGGCAGCGGGCAGCGCCGCCTGCAACCCGAGGGTGAACGCGGTCCACAGTCGGTCCTGCACGGCGAGCTTGCCGCGCTGCGCCCCCGCGCGCTGCAGCCGCTCGACGACCAGCGCGATCGGGTCCTGGATCTCGCTCCAGGCGGCCAGCTCGACGTGATCGCCGGCCCCGCTGTCCTGGGCACGGGCGACCTCGAGTTCGGGCACGAGAAGCACCGGCTCGCCCGCGACGGGCAGCACCAGCAGCGTCAGCCGCTCGAGGGGAAGGGCGTGGTAGCCCACGAGGTAGCGCAGGTCGGCGCTGGGACCCAGCAGCAGCGCGTCGACGCCCTGCGCGGCCATGACCTGCTGCGCGCGACGCAACCGCTGATCGCTCATCGGCGCTCCTCCTCACGCGGCGGCATGGTAGGGCCCGGACGCGCACGTGTGGGCATCGGGGTCGGCTCGGGCTCAGATCCGCAGGGTCAGGACCCGGGGCAGGAGGTCGAAGCGGGCCGGGGTGGTGCCCAGCACCTCGCCGTCGGCCTCGATGAGCAGCGGCCGTGCCGGCTGGATCCGCACCTCGGCGCTCTGCCACTCGTGCACGTCGTCACGGGCGAGGTGGCGTCCCTGGCGCAGCGAACTGCTGGCGCGCAGCACGTCGATCGGCCGGCCCCGCCACACCTGGAGGTTGAACCGGCCGTCGTCGGGCAGGGCGCGTGGGGCGACCTGCAGTCCGCCGCCGAAGAACTGACCGTTGGCGATCACGACGTTGGACAGCTCGTGGGTGACCTCGTCGTGGTCGAAGGCGACGGTGGTGGACACCAGGCGGAAGCGGGCCACCGCTCCGAGGATGCCGGCGGCGTACCGGGCGGTGCCCAGCCGCCGCGGCAGGCGGTTGGCCAGGTCGGTGGCCAGCGCGCCGTAGCCGGCCTCGGCGATGTTCACGAACAGCCGGGTGGTGGGCTGTCCGTCGCGGTCGAGCAGGTGGATGCGACCGACGTCGATCGGGAAGGTGCCCGTACCGGTCAGGTGCTCGGCGAGCTGCTCGGGGGGGCGGTTGAGTCCGAAGGTGCGGGTCAGGTCGCAGCCGGTGCCTCCGGGCACGACGCCCAGCAGCAGGTCGTCGGCCCGGGGCCGTCCGGTGTCGGCGTCGATCAGACCGTTGACGACCTCGTTGACGGTGCCGTCGCCACCGACGGCCACCACGAAGCGTCTGCCGTCGCGCTCGACGGCGTCGCGGGCCAGACGGGTCGCGTCGCCGGGACGGGTGGTCTCGGCCACGTCGGGCTCGACCCCGCGACCGCGCAGGGCGGCCAGGAGCCGGGGCACGATACGTGCCCGTCCCCCACCGGCCAGCGGGTTGCAGATCAGCAGCGGTGGCTGGGATCCGGATGGGATGGGAGCGGACATCGCGGTCTCCTCGCGGGGCCGGGCCCGCCAGCCTAGGTGCTGCTGTTCACGCTTCGACGATGCCGCGTCGCAGCCCGTCGAGCGCCTCGCGGGCGGATGAACGCAGCGGATCCGCGGACACGTCCCGCAGCTGGCCGACGAGGTCGGCGACCTGCTTGACCGTGCGCACGAAATCGCCGCCGGTCAACTCGAGATCCCCGAGTGCCTCCTCGAGGTCGGCACCAGCGGTCCACCGCCAGGCCGGGGCGACGAACCCGGCGTCGAGCTCCCGCAGCTCGGGCAGGCCCGACGCCCGCTCCCGTCCCCGCAGCTCAGCCGCGAGGTCCAGCACCGACTCCACGGCCTCGTCGATCGCCAGGGTCGGCAGCTCGGGGTGCTCGGTCAGCTCGCCGCCGCGCGGCTCGTAGCAGAACAGGGCCGCCAGCCCGGCGAGCTCGGCGGCGTCGAGGCCGTCGAGCAGGCCGCGGCGCAGCGACTCGGCGACGAGCAGGTCCGCCTCGCTGTAGATCCCGGCGAGCAGCAGCCCGGCGTCGGTCGGGCTCGGTGTCGCATCCAGGTAGCCGAGCTCCCGCAGGATGTCGAGGATGCGGTGCAGTTGGCGGGTCAGCGACCCGGTGGTGCGGCGCACCTGCTCGTCGAGGCGGGTGGCCTCGTCGATCAGCTCGTCGGCGCGGTACTGCCAGCGTTCGTGCTCGGCGCGGTCCGGGCAGTGATGGCAGGGGTGGTTGCGGAGCTGCTCGCGCAGGTCGAGCACCTCGGGGGACGGTCCGCCGGGATCGCTCGCCCCGGCCGGCTCGGCGCGGGCGGTGTCGGGCGCCGCCTCCTCGCCCCCACGCAGCGAGCCGTCGGCGTCCAGTGACCAGTCCCCGGTCAGCGCCGGCGGATCCAGTCCCCGCAGGAGCACCGCCACGTCGCGGCGGTAGTCGCGCTGCCGGGGATTGCCGCTGCGCGGCAGCCGGATGCGCTCGACCGGTGTGGGCGCCTGCTCGAGCTCGCGTGGTCCGACCTTGCCCAGCGCCCGGTCGTCGGTGACCACCTGGGCCAGCGGCGTGCCCTTGCGGGTCAGGTGCACCCCGACCACGGCGACCAGGCCCCGGCGCCCCATCCACGGCAGGTGCAGCACGTCGCCGGGTTGCAGGCCCGCGATCGCAGTGAGCACGGCGTCGCGCTCCGCCGCCTTGCGCTGGCGGGCCTCCTCCTTCTCCCGACGTGACAGGGTCCGGCGCAGCTGCCAGTACTGCGACCAGTCCCCGAGCTCGCAGCGCAGGTGCTGGTCGTAGCCGGCGACGCCCTCCTCGAGTTCGGTCAGCCGCTGCACCTTGCGCTCGACCCGGCCGTCAGCCTCGAACTGCGCGAAGGAGGCGGCCAGCAGCGTCTCGGCCTGGGACAGGTCGTGGCGGCGCAGCAGGTTGACGGCCATGTTGTAGGACGGCGCGAACGAGCTGCGTAGCGGTTCGGTGCGCCGACCCACCAGGCCGGCGACCGCTCGGAAGTCGAGGTCGCGCTGGTGGAGCACGACCGCATGGCCGACCCGGTCGATGCCGCGCCGGCCGGCACGACCGGTCAGCTGGGTGTACTGCCCCGGCGTCAGGATCGCGTGGGTCTCGCCGTTCCACTTCTCGAGCCGCTCGATCACCACCGTGCGGGCCGGCATGTTGATGCCCAGCGCCAGGGTCTCGGTTGCCACCACGACCTTGAGCAGCCCGCGCTGGAAGCAGACCTCCACCGCCTCCTTGAAGGCGGGGACCATGCCCGCATGGTGGGCCGCGATGCCGTCGATCAACCCGGCGCGCCAGCGCTCGAAGCCGAGCACGGCCAGATCGGAGTCGGGCAGGTCGGCGAGCAGGGTGTCGACCACCGCGGCGATCTGTTCCCGCTCGCTGCGGTTGGTCAGGCGCACCCCGGCGAGCAGCAGCTGCTCCACGGCCTTCTCGCAGCCCTGCCGGGAGAACACGAACAGGATCGCCGGCAGCCAGCGGCGGTGCTCGAGCTCGGCGACGACCTGGGGCCGCGATGGCCACCGCAGCCGGACGTCCGGGGCCTGGCGGCGGCCCTTGTTCGAGACGCGGTTGCGGGTGCGTGCACGACGTTCGAGCATCACCACGTCGGGGTTGGGTACGCCCCCACGGGCCTCGGCCGCCCGCTGGCGGTGCTCGGGATCCGCCCCGCCCTTGCGGCCGGCCCGGAAGGTGTCGTAGATCCGGTCGTTGACGAAGTAGTGGTGGCGCAGCGGGACGGGACGGGTCTCCTCGATCACCACCTCGCAGCCGTCACGCACCGCCCCGAGCCACTGCCCGAACTCCTCGGCGTTGCTGACGGTCGCCGACAGGGCGGCGAGCTGCACCGAGGCGGGCAGCTGGATGATGACCTCCTCCCACACCGCGCCGCGCGAGCGGTCGGCGAGGTAGTGGACCTCGTCGAGCACGACGTGACGCAGCCCCGCCAGGGTGGGCGAGGCCTCGTAGATCATGTTGCGCAGCACCTCGGTGGTCATCACCACCACCGGGGCCTCGCCATGGATCGACCGGTCACCGGTCAGCAGGCCGACCCGTCCGGGGCCGTAGCGTTCGAGCAGGTCGCGGTACTTCTGGTTGGACAGGGCCTTGATCGGCGTGGTGTAGAAGCACTTGCCGCCGGCGAGCAGCGCATCGTGGCAGGCATACTCCCCCACCACGGTCTTGCCGGCCCCGGTCGGCGCGGCGACCAGTACCGAGCGTCCGGCGTGCAGCGCGGTGATCGCGCGGACCTGGAACGGGTCGGGGGCGAACCCGAGGCTGGCGACGAACCCGTGGACGACCGCGTCGTCGGGCAGGTGCTGGGCCGTGGGCAGGCCGTGGGCAGGGGGCAGGTCGTCTGGGACCGGGATCACGGCACCTCGAGGGGTCGGCGGCGGAAAGGCAAGGTCCGGGACGGGGTCAGCCCCGGCGTCCCTCCAGAAAGCTTGGCAGGGTGGGCAGCGGCGCCACATCACCCCGGGCGCCGCCGAGGTCGAGGGTGGAGGCCCGGGCGTTCTGCACGACCTGCTCCGAGCGCTGCCGCAGCCGGCTGGCCTCGGTGACCAGGTCGGTGCGATGGTCGGGGTCGGTCACGCTCGCTGCATGCGCCAGGACCACGGTGGCATCGCGAGCCAGGGTCACGCCGGTGATGAACTCGCGCTGGACCGGGCGCGCCTCGGAGGGAAGGTCCAACCCCGCCAGGCGCAGCAGCAGCGAGTCGTAGGCGCTGTGCCAGTCCTCGACGTGCTCGGTGACCGGGGCCGGATCCCCCTGTCGCACGGCGAGCAGCGCCTCGGCGATGGGGGGACGATCGTCCGACGACGAGGTCCACAGCGCGTCGGCCTCGATCACCAGGGGCAGCACCGAGCTCTCCACGACGACCCGCGCGTCGCCGGTGGTCGCTGGCGCCAGGCTGCGACCGATCCACACGCCGAGCGCCAGCACGACCGCGGCCACCAGCACCAGCCACAGCGCGCGGCGCAGCACCCGGGCGGGTGGACGCCACCAGGCCCGCAGGTCCCGGACGGGTGCGGTCGTGGCGGGAGCGGATGGGGTGGTCATCGGCGGGCCCGACGTCGGCGGCGCTCGATCAGTCGCGCGGCGAGGATCGAGAACTCGTAGAAGATCCACATCGGACCCGCAACCAGCAGCAGCGTGAAGGCGTCCACCGTCGGGGTGATGAAGGCCGCGGAGATGAACATGACCAGCACCGCGTAGGGCCGGACCCGTCGCATCCAGGCCGAGGAGGCGACGCCGGCCAGCACCAGGGAGATCAGCACCAGCGGCAGCTCGAACACCAGCCCGAAGGCCACCGACATGGCCAGGAAGAAGCTGAGGTACTCGTCGGCGGCGAGCAGCGCTTCGATCCGCGGGCCCCCGAGGAACAGCAGGATGCGCAGGCCCTGGGGGATGACCAGGTAGGCGAAGGCGATGCCGGCCGCGAACATCACCTGGCTGAGCACCACGAACGGCAGCGCATAGCGCCGCTCGCTGGTGGTCAGGCCCGGTGTCACGAACCGCCACAGCTGGTAGAAGATCACCGGCCCCCCCACGAACAGCCCGATCACCAGCGAGGTGCGCAGCCGCACGGAGAACGGCTCGAGCGGCCGGAGGGCCACCAGCGTGCAGTCGTCCCCGCGTAGATCCACGACCGCGGAACAGTACGGTGCGATCAGCAGCTCCAACACCCAGGGGAACACCGCATACCCGACGATGGTGCCCAGCCCGAGCGCGATCAGGGCGCGGATCAGCCGCTGCCGCAGCTCCGCGAGATGCTCGACCAGCGGCATCTCCCCACTGGTGGACGCCGACCGGTCCAACGGATCACGCGTCCCGCTCGGGGTCGCCCTCGGCATCGGGGTCGTCGGTGTCCTCGGAGGCCTTGCGGAACTCGCGGATCGACTTGCCGACCGCGCTGGCGAGGTCGGGCAGCTTGCGGCCACCGAACAGCAGCAGCACGATGATCAGGATGATGATCCACTCGGCGCCGCCGGGCAGGGTGGGCATGATCGACCTCCGCATCGGTCCCGGTGGTGACGCGGCCGGGGAGGGACGGTCCGGGAACCCGTGACGAGTCTATCGTCCGAGGTCCGGGGGCACGGGCGGTGGGCCCGACGCGGGCGTGGCGCGGGTCGCCTCGAGCCGCGCGAGTTCGAGCCGGGTGACCGCCGCGTCGCGTTGCAGCGCTTCGAGCTCGGGGCCGATACGTGCCTGCAGCGCGCTGAGCTCGCGTGCGGCCCGCGATGCCCGGCGCGCAAGCCCGATGATCAGCAGCACCACCGCCAGCAGGGTGCCCACGGCCACGAGCACCAGGGTGACGACGACCGGCGTGGCCACGAACGCTCCGGGGACGGGGGTGCTCAGGCTACCCGTGGTCGCCGGCCGGCGCGGATCATCGCGAGGTGGCCAGCAGCTGCTCGAACCAGGTGTCGGTCGTGAGCAGCAGATGCAGGTCGAGCAGGTCGTCGTGGGTGAGACGTGGACCGCCGGGCGGCGACTCCGGGTGCGGCGGGCGGCGGTCGACCTCGGTCTGCAGCTGCTCGCGCTCCTCGGCCTCCACCCCGCCGGTGCGCAGCAGGTCGGCGATTCGGGCGTCGGCCGGCTTGGCCACCACGTGGGTGCAGGCCGGGCAGCGGAAGCGGTAGGCGCTGCCGTCGGCGACCTGGCCGTCGGCGTCGCGCACGATCGTGAGGGTCAGGTCGGTGGGGCGCAGGTCCACCTCACCGCAGCTGGGGCAGCTGGCGCGGATGCGGGTCATCGGGGGGCCTCCTGCGGGTGCTCACCTCCCCTGTCGGCGGCTCGCGCCGGAACTTGACCGTTCGTGCCACGCCGAACGCTCAGGGTGCGCCATCCTCGCCGCCGTAGTTGGCGAGGGCCGCCTCGGCGAGCTCACGCACCCGGGCGCGCAGCGACGCGGGACGGACCACCTCGAGGTCCCCGCCACCGCTGAGCACCAGCCGGGCGATGAACTCCGGCGCGTCGGTGCGCAGCACGCACCAGGTGGTGCCGTCGGCGTGCTCCTCGATGCGGTCGGCGTCGATCGCGTCGAGCAGCCAGCGGGCTCCCCGCTGCAGGCGCAGTTCCACCTCGAGGTCGTCGGGGCCCGGGACGTAGCGCGGTGGTGGGAGCTGTGCGGGGGCGGGCGTGAGCACCGGGATCTCGGTGGGTTCGAACCCCAGCACCCGGTCGAGCCGGAACACCCGCCGCTCCCCCACGCCGTGATCGAACCCCTGCAGGTAGCCCTGTCCGTCGACCAGATCCAGCGTCCAGGGGTCGATCTCCCGGGTGGTGGGCTCCTCGTCACTGCGGCCGCGGTAGCGCAGCCGGACCCGTCGCTGGTCGCGGACCGCGGCACGGGCGGCCGCGAGCAGGGCGGTGTCCTCGTCGTCGGGGACCACGTCCGCCTGCTGCTCGGGGATCCCGAGCACGCCCCGCACCTTGTCGACGGCCGCACGCAGCTGGGGCAGGTCGTCGCCGAGCGCGACCACGGCCGCATCCAGGGTGAGCACGAGTCGGTAGGCCTCCTGAGGGGTCGGGCGCAGCGGCCGGGTCAGCTCGTCGGCCATCCCCAGCACGACGCGGTCGCCGACCAGCTCGACCTCGAACAGGTCGCCTCCGGCCAGGCCCGGAAGTCCGCAGAAGTCGAGGTGGAGCAGTTCGCGGCGGATGGTGGCGGGCTCGGTGCCGAACGCGGCGGCCGCTTCACTCAGCGACGCCCCGGGACGTTCGAGCAGCCAGGGCACGAGGGTCAGCATCCGCGCGACGGAGTCCCGGGCGCTCATCGGTGCTGCTCCACGAGGCGTTCGAGGGCGGCGACGAGCTGTTCGCGCAGGGCGGCGGGGGCCAGCACCTCGACGTCGGCGCCGAACCCGAGCAGCCAGGCCCGGTCGCGCAGTTCGTCGAGCTGCGGGATGCGCAGCACCGAGCGATCCCCGTGGGTGGTGTCGGTGGACAGCGCGCCGCGCCGGACGAGTTCGAAGCGGGCACGGTCCTGCGCCGCGACCTCGACCTCGACCCGGTCGCCCTCGGGACCGGCGATGAGCCCCGCCACGTCCAGCTCGTCGGGATGCAGGTAGCTGCCGGGTTGGCCGTCGGGCCGCACCGCGCCGCGCACGCGGTCCAGTCGGAACACCCGCAGCGCCTCTCGGGCCAGGTCGTGGGCGACGAGGTACCAGGCCCCGCGACGGTGGGCGATGGCGTGGGGCTGCACCCGACGCAGCTCGCTCCGCCCCGCCGCCGTGCGGTAGTCGAAGCGCAGCGGGGTGCGGGTGGCGACGGCTTCGGCGACCTCGTCGACCGGGTCGGCCGCCAGCGTCAGGCGGGTGTGGGTGATCGGTGCGAGCTCGTCGGGGTCGGGGGCGCGCGCGGCCAGCTTGGCCAGCGCGAGCCGGCTGTCGTCGGCCCCGCTGGCCTCCAGGGCGAGTCCGAGTGCCGCCACCTCCCCGGGGGTGAGGTCGGGATCGGGCAGCTCGTAGGCAGGTCGCGCGACGCGGTAGCCCACCTCGTCGCTGAAGGCCAGCTCGTGGGTCTCGATCGGCACCCCCAGCGAGCGCAGCAGCTTCTTGTCGCGCTCGAACATGCGCCGGGCCGACTCCGGGTCGTCCTGGGCGTAGTAGCGCGTACGCTGCTTGAGCTCCGCGAAGGTGATCGGACGGCGCGTCTCGAGCAGGGCGATGGTCAGGTTGACCAGCCGCTCGACCTTCGGGGTCACCGTCCCCTCCCCTGGTTGCCACCGTTGCCGGATCGTCGCCGAGCCTACTGGCCGTCGCCGTGCATCGAGTCGATCAGCTTGTCGACCCGCTCGTCCTCGTAGCGGAACGGGTCCTTGCACAGCACGGTTCGCTGCGCCTGATCGTTGAGCTTGAGGTGCACCCAGTCCACCGTGTAGTCGCGGTGGGCCTGCTTGGCCGCGCGCACGAACCGCCCCCGCAGCGCGGCCCGGGTGTGCTCGGGTGCGTGGGTCTTGGCGTGCTCGACCTCGCTCGGGTCGAGCAGGGTGCGCATGCGCCCGGTGCGCACCAGCAGGTGGTACAGGCCGCGTTCGGGCAGCACGTCGTGGTAGGCGAGGTCGAGCAGCTCCACCCGGGGCGAGGACAGCGGCAGGTCGTGCTTGGCGCGGTAGGACTCGATGAGCCGGTACTTGGCGACCCAGTCGAGACGGTCGGCCAGCGACATCGGGTCGTCGACCAGCGTCTCGAGGACCGTGCGCCACTCGCGCACCACCTCCCGGTCGTGGTCGTCGGCGTCGGGGGCGTTGGCCACGTAGCGCTCGACCCGTTCGAGGTAGACCTGCTGGATCTGCAGCGCGCTCAGCTCCCGCCCGTTGGCCAGCCGGATGGGTCGGGTGCCGGTCAGGTCGTGGGAGATCTCGCGGATGGCCCGGATCGGGTTGTCCAACGTCAGGTCGCGCAGCACCGACAGATCCTCGAGCATCCGTAGCACGAGATCGCAGGTGGCGATCTTGAGCCAGTTGGCGTACTCCGAGAGGTTCGAGTCCCCGACGATGACGTGCAGTCGGCGGAAGCGTTCGGCATCCGCGTGGGGCTCGTCGCGGGTGTTGATGATGGGCCGCGAACGGGTCGTGGCCGAGGACACGCCCTCCCAGATGTGCTCGGCGCGCTGCGCGAGCGCGAACAGCGAACCACGCGGGGTGGCCAGCACCTTGCCGGCTCCGGCGAAGACCTGGCGGGTGATGAGGAACGGGATCAGCGACTCGGCCAGTCGCTGGAACTCCCCCACCCGCGCGACGAGGTAGTTCTCGTGGCAGCCGTAGGAGTTGCCGGCCGAGTCCGTGTTGTTCTTGAACAGCGAGATGCGCCCCTCGACGCCCTCCTCGGCCAGACGCTGCTCGGCGGCCCGCACCAGGTCCTCGAGGATGCGCTCACCGGCCTGGTCGTGGACCACCACCTGCCGCGGAGAGTCACATTCCGGGGTGGCGTACTCCGGGTGGGAGCCGACGTCGAGGTACAGCCGTGCACCGTTCTCGAGGAACACGTTGGACGAGCGCCCCCAGGACACCACGCGGCGGAACAGGTAGCGCGCGACCTCGTCGGGGCTCAACCGCCGCTTGCCGTCGGTCGTGCAGGTCACCCCGTACTCGTTCTCGACCCCGAAGATCCTGCGCCGCACGGTGGCTTCCTGTCGTGTCGCTCAGCCGGCCAGCGCCCCGGTGAGCTCGCGGTCGCGCAGCCGGAAGAAGCGGCGGCGGGCTCGGCGGGCGTCCAGCCCCGATACCTCGAGGTTGTCGGCCGGAACCTCGCGGCCGCCGGCCTCGGTCAGCGCGCCGACACAGACGCGCACCGCGGCGTCGCGGTCCAGGCCCGGCTCCCAGCGCTGCTCGAGCGCGCGCTCGAGCGGTTCGGTCTCTCCGCCGATGACCACGTAGCGGTGCTCGTCGACCAGCGAGCCGTCGTACAGGATGTGGTAGAGCTCGAGCCCGCCCTCGGGACCCTCGCCGTCGGGGCGTGACCCCTGACCGTCCACCTGGGCGATCAGCAGCTCGACCTCGTAGGGCTTGGCGTCGCCCATGAAGATCGCGCCGAGCGCCTGCGAGTAGGCGTTGGCCAGCGACTTGGCGGTGACGTCCTCGCGGGCGTACTGGTAGCCCTTGACGTCGGCGA
>SKJO01000247.1 GCA_007121975.1 Nitriliruptoraceae bacterium
CGCCCCGGGCCGTCGCCGCCCCGCCCCAGGCCGCCCCAGGGACAGCGGGTGCATCACGCGGTGGCGGGCGTCGACTCCTCCCGATCCTGTCGCTGCTCGTGGTCGGGTGGCTGATCTTCATCGGGTTCGGGGCCGACGACGCTCCGAGCCCGGGTCCTGCCCCCACGGCGCCGACCGACCCCGCCCCGGACGACCAGACGCCGACCGACCCCGCCCCGGACGACCAGACGCCGACCGACCCCGCGCCGAGCGACGCCGAACTCGGTGCCGTCTCGGCGGACAGCGTGACCCCGTTCGAGGTGGAGCGCGACGGGGCCTGGGTCGCCGAGTTCGAGGTCCCGGCCGGTCGGCTCGTCCTGGACGTGCGCGGCACGTCGGGCTTCGATCCCGTGACCACCCTGCAGGACGCCCAGGGCCGGGAACTGGCGTTCAACGACGATCGCTCCACCGAGGAGCGCGAGACCTTCGGGGGCGGCACCTTCGACTCGCTGATCGATGTCCGGGTTGAGGCAGGCCGCTACCGGGTGCTGGTCGAGGAGTGGCGCGGAAACGCCGGCGACGGCGTGCTGCTGATCCCGATCGTGGGCGGCTGATGGGAGCGGATCGGATGGACGGGGGACCTGACGAGGCGGCACTCCGGCAGCTGTGGGGCAGCGGGCAGGTGCCACTCGCGGTCGTGCAGCTACCCCGGGCCCGGCTGCGTTGGGTGAACCCCGCGCTGTGCGCGCTAGTCGGCGTTGCGGCAGAGGACCTGACCAAGGTACGACTCGACGATCTGATGCACCCCGAGGACCGCGGGGGACTGCTCGAGTCACTGTATGCGCTGCACGCCGGGCGTAAGCCCGGGCCGCAGCTGCCGGTGCGTCTGCGCCTCGAGGACGGCAGCTTCGGCTCGATGGGCTGGTCGGCAGCCCCGCCCGACGAGCAGGGGATGAGCGTGATGATGCTCACCCCGGACCGCGGGCTCGACGCGGGGCTCGACGCGCTGCGGGAGATCGAGAACCGGTTCCACCTGGCCATGACCCACGCCCCGATCGGCATGGCCATCTCGGTGCTCGACGGTCCCTGGGTGGCGGTCAACCCGGCGCTGTGCGAGCTGTTCGGTCGTGACGAGCGCGAACTGCTCGAAGGCGCGTCCTTCGGGGAGCTGACCCATCCCGACGACCTCCCCGGGGAGCTGGTCCTGCTCGAGGAGCTGCTCGCGGGCAACCGGACCCACTACGCCCTCGACAAGCGCTACCTGCGACCGGACGGCGAGGTGGTGTGGACCACCACGGTGGTCAGCCTGGTGCGCAACGAGCACGGCGAGCCCCGCTACTTCGTGGCGCAGTGCCTCGACATCACCCAGCGTCGGCGCATCGAGGACGAGCTACGCCAGACGGCCGCACGCCTCGCCGAGAGCGACAACCTGCGCGTGGCGTTCCTGCGCGCCACCTCCCACGAGCTGCGCACGCCGCTGACCGTGGTCGATGGTCTCGCCGAGACCCTCGTGCGGCTCTACAACGAGCTGCCCCCCGAGCAGGTCCGGCTGCTGCTCGAGCGCATCGAGCACCACACCGCCCGGCTCACCCGGCTGATCGAGGACCTGCTCGACGTCGACCGCCTGACCTCGGGGCTGATCATTGCCCGGCGCGAACCCACCGACCTGCACGGGTTGCTGCGGGCGGTGCTCGACACCGTCGAGTTGCGCGGCCGGCAGTTGACCACCTCGCTGCCGGCGATGACGGTCGCGATCGACCCACCCAAGGTCGAGCGCATCATCGCCAACCTGCTCGCGAACGCCGTGCGCCACACCGCCCCCGACGGACGCATCCGTGTGGATGCCGAGACCCGCGACGGACAGTTGATCATCACGGTCGACGACGACGGCGAGGGCATCCCCGACGGGCTCGAGCAGCGCATCTTCGAGCCGTTCATGCAGGGACCCGGGCGGCTCGACGACCCGCAGCCGGGCACCGGACTCGGCCTGTCGCTGGTCCAGGAGTTCGCGGCGCTGCACGGGGGGCACGTGCGCGCAGCGAACCGCAGCGACGGCGGGGCCCGCTTCGAGGTGCTCCTGCCCCTGACGGGCACGGAGCACTGAGCAGCGGTCAGGCCTCGAGCAGGTCCATGCGGTTGGTGCGGGTGACGGGCCGGTGGCCCACGTGCCAGTGGCGGCCGTGCGGACAGGCATAGGCGTGCACGTCCTCGCCCTGGGCCCAGTTGAGCACCCGCGCCGCACGGTGCGCCGCCTCCTCCCCGTAGCGCTTCTTGCCGGCGCAGCAGGCAGCCCGGGAGTGGTGTCGGGCGTGGTAGCCCTGCACGACCCAGCGATCGTGCTCGGCCAGTTCGTTCAGGGCCTCGTCATCGACCTGGACAGCGAGGCGGCGGCAGCCTCGCAGGGTCTCGGTAATCCGGTCCACACGGCGCTCCTCGACCGGCGTCTGCTCCTCCTGTCGGACGCCTTCGCGCGCACCATAGCGGTGCCCGCCGACGGGTAGGGTGCCCGCCTGACGACCGAGGTTGCCGAGGTGCCCGAGGTGCCCGAGGTGCCCACAGTCCCCGCTGTCCCCGAGCCGCCCCCAGGCGCCGGGCCGTCCCCGCCGGCGAACGGCTGGGTGGACAGCCACGTGCACCTGCTGCCCCCACGGCTGGCCGCCCGCGTCCGAGCCGTCTTCGACGCGCACCTGCCGGGCCTGCTGGCCTACCCCACCGACCCGCAGGTCGCGCTCGACGATCTCGCGGCGGTCGGGATCGGTCAGGTCTGGGTGCTGCCCTACGCCCACGCCCCCGGGGTGGCGGACTGGCTCGTACCCGCCACCGCCGAGCACCTCGCCGAACTCCGCGCCGAACGACAGGACCTCGAGCTGATCCTGGCCGCGACCCTGCACCCCGACGACGGTGACCCGGTGGGGCTGGTGGACCGAGCGGTCGACGACTACGGTGCCCGCGCCCTCAAGCTGCACTGTGCGGTCGGGTCGTTCGCCGCCGACGACCCCCGCCTCGAGCCGGTCTGGCAGCGGTGCGCCGAACGGCGCTTGCCGGTCGTGATCCACGCCGGCAAGCACGACTCGGGGGTGGCCGCAGCGGCCGACGTCGCCGAGCTCGACCGGGTCGCCACCCGCCACCCCGACCTGCCACTGATCGTGGCGCACGCCGGCCACCCGGCCGTAGCGGCCACCCTCGACTTGCTGCACCGTCACCCCGGGGTGTACGCCGACCTCACCCCGGTGGTGACGCGCACCCCGACCCTCGGTGACGAGGACCTGCGCCGGTTCGCCGACCGACTGCTGTTCGGCTCGGACACGCCCAACACCGGCCACCGGGTCGGGCAGCTGCTGTCCTTCCTGACCTCCCGCGACCTCACCGAGGCCGTGACCACGGCGATCCTGGGCGGTACCGCCCGACGTCTGCTGGCCGCGGTGCGCTGACCCCGGCCGGTGCCTGCGGGCGTATCACGGCGCCGTTGGTTCGAGGTACCGGCCCGACGCCCACCCCCGGGTGCCGTCGTCGAGCACGAGCTCCATCCACGCGGTGTCGTCGACCGCCCGGACGGTGCCGGTCGTCTCGATCACCGCACCGGGCGGCAGCGTGGTCACGACCTCGTGCGCGGTCCCGGCCCCTGCCCGCACGTGGAGCCCGGCCTCGGCGACCACCCGCACCTGCAGGACCGGCTCACCGGCCTGCGGGCGTGGGCCGGGCGCGACGTCCTGGGCAGCCGGTGGCCGTCCGGCGCGGGCCTGCCCCTGCTCGGCGAGCCAGTCCGACCACCGCTCGACGGGCACCAGCCTCGCCATCGCCTCCCAGTGATCCGCGTACGGGGACCACGGATCGGCGGCTGGTGCCCGCAGCGCGACTCCCATCGCGACGAAGGCTGCTGCCACCAGCAGCGCACGCAGTGCGAGCGGCGCCGCGCGCAGCAGGCTCGCCGCAGCCGCCGTCCCCCGGAGTCGGGGGGGGCGTCGGCGCTGCGCCGCGGCCAACCAGACCGCACCGGCCGACCACACCGGGACCATCCAGCGGGCTACGAACTGCTCGGGGTCGCTGGTCAGCTCCGCGGGCAGCAGCCGCAGTCCACGGTCGACGAGGACCACGGACGCGACCAGCACCAGCAGGTCGATCACGATCCGCCACGGGGCACGCAGCACGATGCCCACCAGCCGCAGGGGCAGCCAGGCGACCGCCCAACCGCGGATGCGCGGGGGCCAGCCCCCGACCAGCCGCAGGAACGGATCCGCGAGCCAGCTCACGACCCGGTCGACCACGAGCACCGCCAGGGTCAGCGCCGCGGTCA
Source organism: Nitriliruptoraceae bacterium (assembly GCA_007121975.1). Taxonomy (GTDB): domain Bacteria; phylum Actinomycetota; class Nitriliruptoria; order Nitriliruptorales; family Nitriliruptoraceae; genus SKJO01. The sequence continues at coordinate 4,274 of SKJO01000247.1, forward strand.
CCGCAGGCCAGCGCAGCGCAGCCGCCGCGACCAGCAGCGCCGCTGCGCCCGGCACGATCCACCGCAACTGCCAGGCTCCGCCGGCGGTCGCTGGCGCCGGCTCGGCGTTCGCCGGACGCGGAGCGGATGCCGGACGCG
>SKJO01000481.1 GCA_007121975.1 Nitriliruptoraceae bacterium
CCGGCGATCGCCGCGCCGGTCGGACCGCCCGCCGGCAGCCGCCAGGGCGCGATCCCCGAGGTGTCGTAGCCGGCGTCGCGCAGTGCGGCTCCGGTGTCGCGGGTGAGGTGGCAGCCCCGGGCCGCGACCCGCCAGGCCGGTTCCAGCAGGCGTTGGACCTGGTGGGCGCGGCCTCGGGCGGCGACGTGCTCGAGCAGCACCAGCCGTCCGCCGGGGCGCAGTACCCGCCGGATCTCGGCCAGCGACCCGGCGAGGTCGTCGACCGAGCACAGCACCAGCGTCGAGACCACCGCGTCCACCTGCCCGTCGCCGATCGGCAGCGCCTCGGCCGGCGCCTCGAGCACCTCGACGCGGGTGCCGTTGGTCGCTGCCGGGCCCACCGTGGCCGCCCGCACTCGGAGCCGCTCGGCCATCTCCGGGGTCGGCTCGAGCAGGGTCAGGCGATCGACGCCGGCGCCGATGTGCTCGAGGTTGGCCCCGGTCCCGGCCCCGATCTCGACCACGTGCCCACGCAGGGGGGAGAGCAACTCGCGGCGCTTGGCGCCGAGCCCGGCGCGTTCGGCGTTGGCGAGCACCGGGTCGTAGACGGCCGCGAACGCGCGGTCGAGCACTCCCACCTTGCACCTCCCTGCCTCGGACAGGGTACGCCACGTCCATCGGACTGCCCGTCGTGCGGGCCGCCCCGTTAGGCTGCCCGGAACCCTTCCACGTACGTCCCGAGGAGCCCTGCCATGACCACCCCCGTCCGTGTCGCGGTGACCGGAGCTGCCGGCCAGATCGGCTACGCGCTGCTGTTCCGGATCGCGTCCGGGCAGATGTTCGGCCCCGACACCCCCGTACACCTGCAGTTGCTCGAGATCACCCCGGCGCTGCCGGCCCTCGAGGGGGTGGCGATGGAGCTCGACGACTGCGCGTTCCCGCTGCTCAGCGGCATCGACCTCACCGACGCGGCCGAGACCGCGTTCGCCGGCTCCAACGTGGTGTGCCTGGTGGGCGCCAAGCCCCGTGGCCCCGGGATGGAGCGCGCGGACCTGCTCAAGGACAACGGTCGCATCTTCACCGGCCAGGGTGCGGCCATCGCCTCCGCGGCTGCCGACGACGTCAAGGTTGCCGTGGTCGGCAACCCGGCCAACACCAACGCGCTGATCGCGGCGGCCAACGCCGATGGCGTTCCCGCCGAACGCTTCACCGCCATGGTGCGCCTCGACGAGAACCGGGCCAAGAGCCAGCTGGCCGCCAAGGCCGGGGTGCCGGTCGCGCAGGTGACCAACCTCGCGGTGTGGGGCAACCACTCGCCGACGATGGTGCCCGACGTCGACAACGCGCGCATCGACGGCCGTCCGGCCACCGAGGTCATCACCGACCGGGCCTGGATCGAGGGCGAGTTCCTGTCCACGGTCCAGCAGCGCGGCAAGGCCATCATCGATGCCCGCGGCGCCTCCTCGGCGGCGTCCGCAGCCAACGCGCTGGTCGATCACGTCGCCAGCTGGTGTGGCGGGCAATCCACGGCCGACGGCGACTGGGTCTCGATGGCCGTGCCCTCCGACGGCTCGTATGGCATCCCCGAGGGCATCATCTCCGGCTTCCCGGTCGCGACCGACGGGGTCGGCGGCTACCGGATCGTCGAGGGACTCGAGCTGTCGGCCTTCACCCGGTCCAAGGTCGAGGCCACGGTGGCCGAGCTTCAGCAGGAGCGTGCAGCCGTCGAGGACATGCTCTAGGCGATCCGCCGGAGGTGCGCGCATGAGTCCCGAGCAGCCTGATCCGACGCCCGAACCCCGGCCTGGCGAGCGGGCGGGGACCGCCCGCCAGCGGGTGCGGCGGGTGGTGCGTGGTGGCGGGGGCGTCACCGAGGTCGAGGGCCCGCAGCGCGCCCGGGTCCGCTCCTCGGCCGAGGACACGGCCCGGCCCGCCCACGGCGAGCCGGGTTCCGAGCCCCTCGGTGAGGACGCCATCCTGCTCGATGCCCGGGGCCAGGAGATCGACCCCGCCACGGCGCAGGGTGGGCAGCCCCTGCCGCCCGGGGTCGTCGGCGAGGTCGACGTGCCGGCCAGCCTGGCGCTGGCCGAGGCCGTACGCGAGTACCTGGCCCACGTCGATCGCGAGGGTCCGGAGGACGAGACGACCCTGCGCCGTCGGTCACGGCTGCGCGACACCCTGGCCTGGTTCGACCAGGTCGCCGGCCCCGAGGGCGACGCTCCGCAGCGCTGAGGTCACCTCGCGGCGCTACCTTCCGCGGCCGGCCGACCCACCGCGACGACTCGAGGCCCGACGTGACTCGTGTGTTCTCCGGCATCCAGCCCTCCGGCGACCTGCATCTTGGCAACCACCTCGGCGCGCTCGTCAACTGGGTCGCGATGCAGGAGCGGGCCGAGTGCGTCTACTGCGTGGTCGACCTGCACGCGATGACCAGCCCCGCCGAGCACGACCCCGCCACGCTGCGCCAACGCACGCTGAGCGCCGCCACGACCCTGCTGGCCGTCGGCGTCGACCCGCAGCGCTCGATCCTGTTCGTGCAGTCCCACGTGCACGAACACGCCGAGTGCACCTGGCTGCTCAACTGCATCGCCGGCTTCGGTGAACTGCGCAAGATGCCGCAGTTCAAGGACAAGTCGGCCGGCAAGGGGGAATCGGTCAGCGTCGGGCTGTTCGACTACCCGGTGCTGCAGAGCGCCGACATCCTGCTCTACCACGCCGACGAGGTGCCGGTGGGCGAGGACCAGCGGCATCACATCGAGCTCGCCCGTGACCTCGGCCAGCGCTTCAACCACCGCTTCGCGCCCGACGATCCGGTGTTCACCCTGCCCCGCGCCATCCATCCGCCCGCCGCGGCGCGCGTGATGGATCTGCAGGAGCCCAGCAACAAGATGTCCAAGTCGACCTCGTCGGACAAGGGCGTGGTCTACCTGCTCGACGACCCCACGCGCATCGCCAAGAAGATCCGCGCCGCGGTCACCGACTCCGCGACCGACATCCGCTACGACCGCGAGGCCAAGCCAGGCGTGTCCAACCTGCTCGAGATCCTCGCGGCGGCAACCGGCCGGTCCATCGATGAACTCGTCGTCGAGCACGACGGCCACGGTTACGGATCCTTCAAGGCCGCGGTCGCCGAGGCGGTGGTCGAGCTGCTGCGCCCGGTGCAGCAGCGACATGCCGCGCTCGCCGCCGACCCCGGCGAGGTCTCACGCACCCTGGCCGACGGTGCGGCACGAGCCCGTGAGGTCGCCGCACCAACCCTTCTGCGGGCCAAGCAGGCGATGGGCATGCTCGATGCCGGCATCGTGCGCGAGGGGCACGGTTGGTAGGCTCGCGACTGCCCGGTGAGCTCCCGCCGGCCCCGACCGACCGAGGAGACAACGGCCCCGATGGCGACCTCCACCTCGCAGCCGGCCCGCACCAAGCGGACCCCGTTCCTCGTCGAGCTGTACCGCTCCGCGCTGGGCAAGAAGTACGTGATGGCGATCACCGGCATCGTCGGGCTCGGCTACGTGCTGGCGCACATGATCGGCAACCTCAAGCTCTACCAGAGCCCGGAGGATTTCAACCGCTACGCGGAGTTCCTGCGTGAGCTGCTCTACCCGATCGCCCCGCAGTCGGCGGTGCTCAACATCCTGCGGTTGGTGCTGATCCTCGCGCTGATCGGCCACGTGGTCGCCGCCTACCAGCTCACGGTCATGAACCGGCGCGCACGCCCCGAGTCCTACCGCGGCAAGCGCGACTACGTCGTGGCCGACTTCGCCGCCCGCACCATGCGCTGGACCGGCGTGATCGTGCTGCTGTTCCTCGTCTACCACCTCGCCGACCTGACCTGGGGCTGGGCCAACCCGGCTGCGGCCGGCGCCACCCCCTACGAGAAGGTCATCGCGAGCTTCTCGGTGCCGGCGGTGGCCGCCTTCTACCTCGTGGCCAACCTGGCGTTGGGCGTGCACCTCTACCACGGGTTCTGGAGCCTGTTCCAGTCGATGGGCTGGACCAACCGCCGCTTCAACGCCTGGCGTCGCTCCCTGGCCATCGCCTTCACGGTGGTCGTGGTGGGCGGCAACCTGTCCTTCCCGATCGCCGTGCAGGTCGGTCTGATCAGCTGACCGATCCCGGCCCGACCGTGACGACGAAGCCCTCAGCAGGCAAGGGAGCAGCGCATGACCGTCCTGGACGCCAAGGTCCCCTCCGGTCCGATCGAGACCAAGTGGGAACACCACAAGTTCGACATGAAGCTGGTGGCGCCCAACAACAAGCGCAAGTTCGAGATCATCGTGGTCGGCACCGGGCTGGCCGGGGCGTCGGCGGCAGCCACGCTCGGTGAGCTCGGCTACCGCGTCAAGGCGTTCACGTACCACGACTCCGCTCGCCGGGCGCACTCCATCTCCGCGCAAGGCGGCATCAACGCCGCCAAGGACTACCACGGCGAGG
>SKJO01000387.1 GCA_007121975.1 Nitriliruptoraceae bacterium
GCGACCGGTGTCGGCGGCTACCTCAAGCAGCGCAAGCCCGGCGTGGTCGTGGTCGGCGCCGACCCGGAAGGCTCGCTGTACTCGGGCGACGCCGTGCGCCCCTACCTCGTCGAGGGCATCGGCGAGGACTTCTGGCCCCCCACCTTCGACCGCGACGTGGTCGACGTCTGGGAGCGGGTGTCGGACGCGGAGTCCTTCGCCATGGCGCGGCGCTGCACCCGTGAGGAGGGCATCCTGGTCGGCGGGTCGTGCGGCACCGCACTGGTCGCCGCCCACCGTTACGCCGCCACCCAGCCCGAGGACGCCACCATCGTGGTGCTGCTGCCCGACTCGGGCCGCGGCTACCTGTCCAAGCTGTACGACGCCACCTGGCTCGCCGAGCACGGGCTGATCGAGCACACCACCGACGCCGGGACCGTCGGCGAGGTCCTCGCCGGCAAGGGTCGTGCCCTGCCCGCGCTGCTGCACCTGGGCCCGGGTGAGACCGTCGCCCGCGCCATCGAGGTGCTGCGCACCACCGGGGTGTCGCAGCTGCCCGTGCTGCGTGAGGGTGCGCCCGAGCGTCCGGGCGTCGACGACGTACTCGGTACGGTGCACGAGCACGACCTGCTCGCCACCGCGCTGCGTGATGCCGGCGTGATGCACCGCACGGTCGTCGAGGTGCTGCAGCCACCGCTGCCGTCGATCGACGCAGGCTCCGCGCTCGACGGGGTGCTCGCGGCCCTGACCGGCGGATCCTCGGCGGTGCTGGTGACCGACGCGCAGCAGGTCGTGGGGGTGCTGACCCGGGCGGATCTGCTCGCCCACCTCGCCGGCCGGGAGGGCTGAACCATGGAGTTCGAGACCCGCGCGATCCATGTCGGGCAGGACCCCGATCCCCACACCGGGGCGGTCAGTGTCCCGATCTATCAGACCTCGACGTTCGTGCAGGACGGGGTCGGCGAGCACCGCGGCTACGAGTACGCGCGCACCGGCAACCCGACCCGCACCGCGTTGCAGACGGTGCTGGCCTCGCTGGAGGGCACGGATGCGGCGGTGTGCTTCGCGTCCGGGCTCGCGGCCGAGGACGCCGTGTTCCGGCTGCTCGCACCCGGCGACCACGTCGTGATCGCCGACGACGTGTACGGCGGCACCTGGCGGCAGCTGGACCGGGTCCACGCCCGCTTCGGGGTGACGTCCTCGGCGGTGGACCTGACCGACCTCGACGCGGTCGCCGCCGCCCTGCGCCCCACGACCCGGATCGTGTGGGCGGAGACCCCGTCCAACCCACGGCTCGAGGTGCTCGACCTGGCCGCACTGGCCACGCTCGCCCACGACCACGGCGCCTGGCTGGTCGCCGACAACACGTTTGCGACCCCCTACCTGCAGCAGCCCGCGGCGCTCGGTGCGGACCTCGTGGTGCACTCGACGACCAAGTACCTCGGCGGCCACTCCGACGTGGTCGGCGGGGCGGTGTGCACCTCGGCACCGCTCGCCGAGCAGCTGGCGTTCCTGCAGAACGCGGTCGGTGCCGTGCCGGGGCCGTTCGACGCCTGGCTCACGCTGCGCGGGATCAAGACCCTGGGGGTGCGCATGCAGCGGCACTGCGCCAACGCCGCACGCATCGCCGCCTTCCTCGAGGCCGACCCCCGCGTGGCCGAGGTGCGCTACCCGGGGCTTGCGAGCCATCCGGGGCATGCCCTGGCCAGCCGTCAGATGCGGGCGGCGGGCGGCATGGTCTCGCTGCGGGTCGCGGCCGGTGGCGACGCGGCCCGCCGGGTGGCCACGGCGACGCGGCTGTTCTGGCTCGCGGAGTCGCTCGGCGGCGTCGAGAGCCTGATCGAGCACCCGGGGGTCATGACCCACGCGTCGGTGGCCGGGACCGCCCTGCAGGTCCCCGACGACCTGCTGCGGCTGTCGGTGGGCATCGAGGCCGTCGACGACCTGCTCGCCGATCTCGACCGGGCGCTGGGCTGAGCGCACCCACCCGCCGACGCGGACCGTCGTGCACCACCACCCCGCAGGCCTCGTTAGGCTCACGGGTCGGACCCGGGCCGCCCGGGTCGCGCGACCCCGCGGAGGCCCGGTGCGCGCCCTGCTGCTGTTCAACCCCCACGCGACGGCGACCGACGATCGCGTCCGTGAGGTGATCGCGTCCGCGCTGTCGGCCACGCTCGACCTCGACGTCCAGGCGACCAAGCAGCGCGGCCATGCCACCCACATCGCCGCCGGAGCCGTGCACGAGGGCGTGGACGTGGTGTTCGCGCTCGGCGGGGATGGCACCGCCAACGAGGTCATCCAGGGCCTGGCCGGCAGCCCGGTCGTACTCGGGGTGATCCCCGGTGGGGGCGCCAACGTGTTCGCGCGGGCGCTGGGGCTGCCCAACGACGCGGTCGGGGCGACCTCGATCCTGCTCGACGAGCTGCGGCGGGGACGCACCCGCACGATCACCCTCGGGCAGGCCGGAGAGCGCTACTTCGGGTTCAACGCCGGGTTCGGGTTCGACGCGGCGGTGGTCCGCCACGTCGAGCAGCGCGCCGGGCTCAAGCGCTCGCTGCGGCAGCTGGCGTTCGTGTGGAGCACCACCCGGGAGTGGGTGGCCGGGGAGCAGCGTCATGCCCCGGCGGTGACCGTGGGACTGGCAGACGGGCGCACCGCGGGGCCGTTCGCGATCACGATCGTGGCCAACGCCGACCCCTACACCTACCTCGGCTCGCGCCCGATGCACGTGCACCCGCAGGCCGACTTCGCCGCGGGTCTGGACGTGCTGGCGATCCGGGCCGTGGGCACCGCCACGCTGCTGTCCATCGTCTCGCGGGTGTTCCGTGACGGCAGCCACGTGGACGCCCCCGACGTGCGCTACCTGCACGATCTGGACCAGTTCACGCTCTCGGCCACCACCCCGCAGCCGCTGATGGTCGACGGCGACTACGCCGGCGAGCACCATGAGGTCCGTTTCACCGCGGTTCGGGATGCGCTGCGGGTGCTCGCCGCGCCCGCGTCCGAGGCCTGAGCGCCGGTCGAGGACCCGACCACCGCCGGCTCGCCGCGCGATCAACGCACAAGTGCGAACCTCTGCAAGCGGATGTCTGGACCAACCCTTGACAGACGCGCGGTGCACGTTACGGTGCGTTCGAGCAAATCTTCACAAGCGCGGTCGTCCCCCGCATCGCGCGTCCGAACGGTCCCGATCCGCGCTGCCCACGGTCGGACGGACCAACCCATCCCCGGAGAGAACCCATGGACTGGCGGAGCCGCGCTGCGTGCGTCGACGAGGACCCCGAACTGTTCTTCCCGATCGGGACGACCGGTCCGGCCGTCGAGCAGGCAGACGCCGCGAAGAAGGTCTGCGCCCGCTGCGACGTGCGGGAGCAGTGCCTCGAGTTCGCGATCGCCAGCAACCAGGACGCCGGCGTGTGGGGCGGAATGACCGAGGACGAGCGCCGCACCCTCAAGCGGGCCCGCCAGCGTCGCCGCCGCATGGCCAGCTGAGCACCCACCGCGCTGCCCCGGTCATCGGGGCAGCGGCAGCACCAGCGAGCAGCGCGTGCCCGGCTCGTTACGGCACACCTCCAGGGTGCCGCCGAGCTCAGACTCCACCAGCGTGGCCGCGATCTGCAGTCCGAGGTTGGCATCGCGCGTCAGCGACCACTGATCGCTGACGCCCACCCCGTCGTCGAGGACGTCGAGGTGGAGGCTGGCCGCCCGGCGCTCGAGCACGACGCTGATCTGCCCGCCGCGGTCCGGGAAGGCATGCTCGACGGCGTTCTGGAGCAGTTCGCTGACCACCAGGGCCAACGGGGTCGCGACCTCGGCCGGGAGTTCGCCGGCCGTGCCCTCCAGCCCCATGTGCACCGGATGGTCGGGGGCGGTCAAGCTCACCGCCAGCATGTCGATCAACCGCTGGGCGACCTTGTCGAACGAGATGCGCTGCCGGGAGTCCTGCGACAGCGTCTCGTGCACCAGCGCGATCGATGAGATCCGCCGGACCGACTCGGCCAGCGCCTCGCGCGCCTCGTCGGAGGTCAACCGGCGGGACTGCAGCCGCAGCAGCGACGCCACCGTCTGCAGGTTGTTCTTGACCCGGTGGTGGATCTCGCGGATCGTGGCGTCCTTGTACATCAGCAGCCGCTCGTGGCGGCGCAGCTCGGTCACCTCCCGCACGAGCATCAACCCGCCGAGCACCTCGTGCTGCCGGGTCAACGGGATCAGCCGGCGCAGCACCACCGCACCCCGGGCCTCGACCTCGGACTCGAGGGGATCGCCGTCGGCGAGCGCCTCGAGCACGGCCTCGTCGTCGAGGTCGTAGGCGGCGAGGTTGCGACCGACCACGTTGTCGAGCACGCCGAGCCGGCGGTAGGCGCTGATGGCGTTGGGCGAGGCGTAGACCACCATGCCGTCGGGGTCGATGCGCAGCAGCCCGTCGC